>JAIBDY010000022.1 GCA_024685995.1 Piscirickettsiaceae bacterium
CGGTCAATAACACACTACTCAACACCCACGAACAAGGATAAAACCATGTCAGCATTAATCTGCGGTTCATTTGCATACGATACGATTATGGTCTTCCCAGACCAATTCAAAAATCATATTTTGCCGGATAAAGTCCATATGCTCAATGTCGCTTTTTTAGTGCCCGAATTACGCCGTGAGTTTGGCGGCTGTGCCGGCAATATTGCCTACAACTTAAAACTGCTCGGCGACACGCCGCTACCGATGGGCACCGTCGGGACAGATTTTGACAGTTATGCGACGTGGATGGACAAACATGATATTTCACGCGATTTTGTCCAGATAAAACAAGATCAATATACTGCCCAAGCCTACATCACCACCGATATGGATGATAACCAAATCACGGCCTTCCACCCCGGCGCGATGAACTTAGCACACGAAACCGTCATTAGCCAAACCGATGATATTCGGCTCGCCATTGTCGCACCCGATGGTCGTGACGGTATGATTCAACACGCCCAACAATTAGTTGATGCCAACATCCCGTTCATCTTTGATCCCGGCCAAGGCTTACCGATGTTTAATGGTGAAGAGTTGATGCAGTTTGCCAAACAAGCCAGCTACATTGCATTGAATGATTATGAAGCGCAGTTGTTCCAAGACAGAACCGGCTTGTCTGCCGAAGACATTGCCAGTCATGTTGAAGCGTTAATTATTACCCGTGGCAGCGAAGGCTCTGTTATTTATACTGATGGCAACAAGCTTGATATTCCCTGTGCCAAAGCGGCACAACTAGCCGATCCAACAGGCTGTGGAGATGCTTATCGTGCAGGGCTGATTCACGGTATCTTAAATAATAAAGACTGGGAAACGACGGGCCGTATTGCGTCCTTAATGGGCGCCATCAAAATCGCTCACCATGGCACCCAAAATCATCAATTCTCTATGGCTGAATTTCAAGCACTTTATCAAAATAACTTTGATATCAAGCTATAACTAAAACGACTAAACAGTTGCTTCAAAAGCTTTTTATGCATCTAAACATTATCGATAACCGTGAGCTCTATCACGTTTCTTATTTTAGTAAACTTTACAGCAATATCATCTACAGCCTATTATCAACTATGTCTAATAAATAATTTAGAGTCAAAAATGGTAAGAGACCAATCACAGAGTCATGGATTTACCCTCATTGAGCTGATGTTTACCTTGGCTGTGGCTGCCGTCATTTTGACCCTTGCGATACCTAGCTTTAGAGATATTATACAAAATACGCGGCTAACGACCCAGATTAACGAGCTTGCTAGCTCGCTTAATCTTGCGCGCAGTGAAGCCATCAAACGAGGCCTAACAGTCACCGTTTGTAAAAGTGATGATCAAGATGCCAGCCCAAATTGTGGTGGGGATTGGCAGGATGGTTGGCTGGTGTTTGAAGACAACGGTACCGTCGGGACGTTTGATTCGGGTACAGATGTACTGATTAAAGTCACTAGCGCCTTACCCGCCGCAAGCACTTTGGATTTCCCCCGCAACCAAATCTCCTACGATTCGACTGGATTTGCTATTGGCGTGTCAAATGGCACCTTTGTACTATGTGATGATCGCGGTATAAGCGCTGCAAAAGGCCTCATTGCTTCAAATAACGGACGTATCAGAACCGCACCTTCCGCCGACTTAACGAGTTGTTCTTAAAGCCATGAAATATAAATTACATTCATCCAACACGAGAATGACAGGCTTTTCTTTATTAGAAGTGCTTATTGCTGTCTTCGTCTTAGCCATTGGATTGTTAGGCTTAATTAACCTTCAAATGACGAGTATCAAAAATAATCAAAGCGCGCTGTTTCGCACCTCTGCCATTATTTTGTCTTATGACTTGATCGATCGTATACGACTGAATCGAACAGCCGATTACACGCTCACTATGGCAACGACACCGTCGGGTGCCACGCGCAAAGATACCGATTTAATCGCTTGGACTGCCGCGCTGGCTGATACGCTACCCGCGGGTGATGGTTCTGTGTCACTCTCTGGTGATATCGTCACCGTCGTTGTCCAATGGGATGATTCGCGAGGCACGCAAGGCAGTAACCTACAAACTTTTTCAGTGAGCTCTCAACGATGATTTCACATCCAATCCATAACCATCAATCGGGCTTAACGCTAATTGAACTCATGATCGCCTTAGTCTTAGGCTTATTGTTAGTGGCCGCAGCAACCCAAATTTTTATCAGTAATCAACAAACATACCGGGTCACAGAAGCCCATGCTCGGCTACAAGATAATGCGCGCTTTGCCACCGAGGTGTTGTCGAGGGATATTCGCGCAGCCGGTTATTCGGGTTGTAGAACGATAGAGAATATCAACGTCGTCACCATTGCCGGTGCACCGATTCCTGCCAATATCGATGCCAATACCATTATTTCTGGCAGCAACGCTGAATCGGCGACAACATGGAGCCCTGCGGTATCGGGCTTACTCGGTACAGTGGTCGGCGGCACCGATGTCATCACCCTGCAACACGCCAAAGGCTGTGGCGCCACGCTCACTGGCCCTATTGGCAGCTCTAATGCCAATATTAAAGTATTTGCACCCAACTCCTGCAACCTCAATGCCAATGACGTATTAATGATTTCAGATTGTACTGATGCCCATGTTTTTAGAGCCTCGAGTGTTTCAAATGAGTCTGGCGGTACACAACAAAATATTGCCCATGCCATTTCCAGTGGCTCAAATCAGGCAAACCATTTTTGTAAAAGCTACGCTTCATTACCGCAGTCGGGTAGCTGTGGTGCCGGCAATGCAAAATTATATGGCTACGATGCCGAACTGTTAACCTTCAGTGCCGTTACGTATTTCATCAGATTAGGTGCCGGCGGCAGCCCCGCTCTATGGTCCTATGAAGTCGGTAGTGCTACCGCTCAAGAACTCGTCGAAGGCGTCGAAAACCTACAAGTGCTCTATGGTGCGGATGATAATAACGACGATATTGTTGATCGCTACGTCACTGCTAAAGTCATCAATGATGCGGCTGACTGGGATCGGGTGATTAGCGCGCAAATCAGTTTACTGATGGCGACCCTCGAGCAAAACCTCACAACAGAGCCGCAGGTTGTCGCATACAATGGTAACAATATTACGGGCAATGATGGTCGTATTCGACGTGTCATCACGACCGTAGTTGGGGTTAGGAATCGCGTCCAATGATCTATAAACAAACCATGAGAAGACAAAAGGGTATCGCACTCGTCATTAGCTTAGTGATGCTCTTACTGATGACGATCTTGTCTGTCAGCAGTATGAAATCGACCATCTTAGAAGAAAAAATGGCGGGCAATTATAAGAATCGGAATACGGCTTTTCAAGCAGGTGAGTCCGGGCTAAGAGCAGGCGAGTTTTATCTTGCAAACACGGTCGTGTTGCCGTTATTTGATGGCAGCTCTGCGGGCTTATACCAACCGACCACTACCGGTAATTCTCGTTGGAATAGCGTCGACTGGACGAGCGGCACCGAAGTCATCACCTACGTCGGCAGCCTCTCCAATGTCGCGGCCAACCCAAAATATATTATCGAAGAATTGGAACCCGTAGATGAAGGCGGCGGTAGCTTAGAGGTCGGAACTGCGCTAGAAAATAGATATTATCGTATTACTTCCAGAGCCGTCGGTAACACTGACACCAGTATAGTGATGCTACAGAGCACCTATAAACGATGAAGCGCATCACCATAAAGAGGTTCTTAACCATGATGAGACAAGGTACCACAAAATATATCCTACTCTTTATCACCAGCTTTTTTGTCATGCCAAACACGCTGGCAACTGTTGCCCAAGACCCGCTATTTTTGGTCACCTCTGTCGATCCAAATGTGTTGTTTAATATGTCGGTCGAGACCCCGATGGGCGGCGCAGCTTATAATGACCAACCAGATGGCGCAAGTTGTACTGGCCGGCCTCTAGTCGACGGACATAATGATGGCAATATCGATGATACCGTTGGTATTTGTTACTTCAATACCCAAACCTACTTAGGCTATTTTGACCCTAACAAATGCTACACCTATAGCTCTAACCGCTTTAACCCGGTTGGCGCCACCAATGCACTCCATGAGTGCTCAGGCCAATTTAGTGGCAACTTTATGAATTGGGCCTCGATGACAGCAATGGATATGTTTATTGGGACGATGACCGGTGGTAATCGCGTTAATGATGGCGCCGACACAACTACCGTCGTTCGTAGAGCCCGAAAAGAAAACAACAATGATTGGTTTCCGAGAAAACTAATTCATTCTGCCCACAATGTCGCGCCGTCGACCGTCACCCCTTGGGGCGATAGTAAAATTTATATTCATAATAACGACTTCACCGTGCAATTCGGTACCACGTTTAATGGCAGTGACAAAGGCACTTATAATGTCCAGATCCGTGTTTGTGACCAAGCTGTCGGACTCGAAGCCAACTGTGTGCCCTACAATAGTGGCGCCTATTATAAGCCTGAAGGCTTAGTGCAAAGTAATGCCGACTCTATGCGTTTTGCCGTAACGAGTTATAGCAATAACAATGATCGCGAAACGGGTGGTGGTGTATTACGCTCTAATATGAAGTACATCGGTCCCACAATGCCAGATGGCTCTGGCAACACCATCGCAAATCCCAATACCGAGATACAGTCTGATGGTACCTTGGTCATCAACCCTAACCCTGGCGATGCGAGCGCCAGCGGTGTGTCTCAATCAGGCGTTATTCCATATTTGAATAAATTTAGTGATGCTGGCTATAAGAGCTATGATCCTGCGGCTGAGCTTTATTACGAATCCTTACGCTACTACAAAGGGTTAGGCCCAACGCCGGAATATATTAGCGGTGTGGCGAATGGCGGTTTCCCAGTTCTCAACAGTGCTAGATGGGAAGATCCGATTCAACACTGGTGTCAAAGTAACTTTATTATCGGCATTAATGATGCCAATCCTTGGGCAGATAAAAAACTGCCCGGTAGTAGCGCCACCGCGACCTATAATGGCTATGCTTTCAATTGGAATGACTACGGTGAACCTTCCAACCCCGATCCTGATATCAATGTCACCACGCTCACCAATAAAGTAGGTGATTTGGAAGGCTTAACAGGCACCTCTCAACAGGTTGGTTGTACACCGACCGCTGGTCAATGCGATATGAACGCGGGCACTAGTAGAATCATCACCGGCTTGGGTGAAGTGTTTGGTACCGCACCTTATGGCCCTAAAGAGAACTCGTATTATATTGCCGGTCTTGCCTACTACGCGAATACCGAAGATATTCGTACTGGCACCGGTGGCGCAACAACATTCCAAGATAAACAAACCGTCTCTACCTTCATGATAGATACACAAGAATATAGTGCTACCCCACTCGTAGGCCAAATGAATATGCTTTGGTTGTCAGGCAAATACGGGGGCTTTGTCGATGAAAATGATAATGGCGAGCCTGACCTACTTAGCGAATGGGATAGTAATGCGGATGGTGAGCCCGATAATTATGTCCTCGCGACAGAACCGGCAAAACTAGTCGCATCGCTCAATGCCGCCTTTGATGACATTGTGTCAAGAACATCATCAGCAACCTCAGTCGCCACCAATTCAACTCGACTTGATACTAATACCAAAATATATCAAGCCAGATTTAATAGTGGCGATTGGAGCGGTCAAATTCTGGCGTATGATATTGATGACACTGACGGCACTATTGGCACCCAGTTATGGGATGCCGCAACGCTGGTGCCGGCTGAAAATAGCCGCCAAATTTTTTCTTATGACCCCACAGCCACTGGTAATAAAGGGATTGTTTTTGAATATGCCAATTTAAACGCCGCACAACAGGCAGCTTTAAACCAGAGTCATCTTGGCCTTGTAGATTCCTTAGGATCCGATAGAGTCGATTTCATTCGCGGTGATACGTCAAATGAGGAACAAAATGGCGGTACTTTCCGCACCCGAAGCACGGTATTTGGCGATGTCATTAATTCAGACCCTTGGTTTGCCGGTCGTACAGAAGATTTCGGATACACCAGCCTTGCAGGATCTGAAGGTTCTAGTTATATCAGCTTCCGCCAATCAAAAAATTCACGCACACCCACCCTATATTTTGGTGCTAACGATGGGATGCTGCATGCGATTGGCGCTGAAACGGGTGCCGAACTCTTTACTTATGTACCCGATAGCGTTATCAGCTCTTTAAATAAATTAACCACCCCTTTATATGGTTGTGATGGCTCAGGCTGCCTACCCCATGCTTATTTTGTTGATGCGGCCCCCAGAGTGGCAGATGCCTATGTTGACCTCGGGTCAGGCGATGCTTGGGCGTCGATATTGATCGGTGGACTAGGTGCCGGTGGTAAAAGCTTTTTTGCCATGAATGTCACCGACCCTGATACTGTCTCGGCAAGCGATATCCTCTGGGAAAACTCTACTACTCAAGCCGAGAATAGCGGCGATTTGACCGATTTCCAAAACCATTTAGGTTATACCTTGCCGCAAAGTACCATTGTTCGTTTTCACAATGGTAAATGGGGCGCAGTTGTATCTAATGGCTATGAAAGCGCCAGTCATAAAGCCGTGATATTCATTATTGATATTGAAACCGGCGAGATCATGGAAATGTTTGATACCGGTGTAGGGGATGCCTCTTCTCGAAATGGCATGTCTGCTGCAATCCCAGTTGATTCAGATGGCGATAGAATCGTTGACAGTATTTACGCCGGTGATTTGCAAGGTAATTTATGGAAAATTGATGTCTCAGCCTCAAACTCCACTAGTTGGGACTTTGCATTTAAACAAGGGAGTGCGCCTAAACCGTTCTTTATTGCGACCGATCCAAGTAACACCGTCCAACCGATTACTGCCAAACCGCAAGTTGGCGAACATAGCGATGGTGGCTTGATGGTTTACTTTGGAACCGGAAAATACTACGCCGTCAATGACCAAGTTGTCGGTGTTTCGCCCCAAGTACAGACCTTTTATGGCATTAGAGATCAAGATGCCGTCGTTTCGTCTAGGTCGGATTTACAGGAACAAGAGATTCTATATGAAGAATCGCCTAGTTCAATTAATCCCGACTTTGATATCCGTGTCACCTCGGATACGGCGGTCAACTACCCAACTAAAAAAGGCTGGTATATGGATCTCGTTTCACCCGTTAATGGTGCAGAAGGTGAACGTGTCGTCGGCAACGCCTTACTTCGTGGAGGCCGCGTCATATTCAATACCTTAATTCCAGAACCCGATCCTTGTGGCTTTGGCGGTTCTAGCTGGTTGATGGAATTAGATGCTGTTAGCGGCCGACGTTTAGAAACCTCACCTTTTGATGTCAATGAAGATGGTGTCTTCGATCTCACAGATTACTTATACACTTTTGATACGGATGGCGATGGTGATGTTGATGGCGACGACCAAGTGGTCGTGAGTGGTGTCAGAAACCGTAATATTGGTATCACTAAAACACCAGGTGTTGTTACAACGGGTGGCGGTACTGAGGTGAAATATGTCAGTGGTTCTAGTGGCCAACTCGATGTCTATTTTGAATCTTCTGGCGATCCAGTCGGACGTCAATCATGGCGACAACTACGATAGGAACGAGTAATGAATAAAGTTAAAGGGTTTACACTCATTGAGCTCATGATCACTGTCGTAATCATCGCTATCTTGGCCGCTATTGCCTATCCTAGTTACCAAGATAGCGTCTTGAAAACACGGCGGGCAACGGGCCAAGCCAACTTAATTGAGATTGCGAATTATATGGAACGTTTTTTTACCGAGAACGGAACTTATGTCGGCGCGTCAATCGCTTCGTCAGGTATTACTAATGACGACTACGCCTTTACCATGCCAGTAGCGACCGCCACCACCTATACCTTAACGGCGACAGCCACGGGCGCTCAAACGGCAGATAGCAGTTGTACGCCCATGACAATCGCCCATACGGGAGTAACCACTCCTGCTTCTGGCTGTTGGTAAAACCCTTCGTCGTCAACTATGCGTAGTTGGCGGCGAGTTGTAAGGTAATCGCAGCAAAGATACCGGCAATAACATCGTCCACCATAATGCCTAGGCCGCCGTGGATTTCTCTATCAGCCAAACTAATTGGCCACGGCTTTAAAATATCGAAAAGGCGGAACAAGATAAAACCAGTCACGATCCATAGCCAGCCCGTCGGTGCCGCAATCATCGTAATAAGATAGCCAACTATTTCATCCCAGACGACAGCTGAAGGATCTGCTTTGCCTATCCAATCCGCCGATAGCTGACAGATCCAAATACCGGCAATAAATGCCAGCACAGTCAGTGATACATACATCATCAACGATAAGTTTTGCATCAACAAGTAAATGGGAATTGCCGCAACCGTCCCGAAAGTACCCGGCGCAACAGGCGCTAGACCGGAACCAAATCCAAGCCCCAAAAAACACGTTGGCCGTTTGATTAATTCTCTAAAGTTAACATTTGTGTGAGAAGTGCTCATAACCCGTTCCAGTTAATTCAATCAATTGTTGGTCTCTCGTAAAGACGATGCCGCGATCATCGGTAATGATGCCAATACGCGTACACTGGCCTTTAAGTTGTTCTTGGATCCAAGCGACATGTTCCGGTGGCGCTGTATAACAGAGTTCATAGTCATCGCCTGAATACAATGCCAACTGTTCGCGTTGTGCTGTGAACCTTGACAAGGCATGTGAATACGGCAGCCGATCAAGCTCGATGTGTGCTCCCACCCCGCTTTTTTGCAAGATATGGCCAAGGTCTGCCACCAGCCCGTCGGAGATATCGATTGCTGCGCTGGCAATACCGACTAATTTTTTGCCAATCTCAACACGCGGGGTTGGACGTTCTAAACGTTGATATAAGAACTGTAGTTCTTGCGTAGACAGTGCGGATGAAGCCAAGGTCTGTTGTTTCAACGCTAATGCTGCACCCGCATCCCCCACACTACCTGTCACGTAGACTCCATCGCCTCTATTAGCGCCATCACGACGCATGGCTTGCCTAGCATTTACAAAGCCATGTACTTGGATAGTGATCGTCAACGGGCCCTGCGTCGTATCTCCACCGACCAAGGCAATATGATGTAGTTTTGCTAACTCGGCTAGGCCTTTTGAAAACGCCGCCAGCCAAGTTGAATTCACATCGGGCAAGGTCAGCGCAAGGGTAAACCATGCTGGCGTTGCCCCCATCGCGGCAAGGTCGCTTAAACCGACGGCTAAGCTTTTATGTCCCAAATGCTCAGGGTCGACGTCACGAAAAAAGTGTATTCCTTCGACTAAGGTATCAATGGAAACGGCTAACTGCTGTGCTGTTGGGCATTGTAATAATGCACAATCATCGCCAATGCCTACAACGACATCGTGTCGTGTGTCGGTGATATGCTCAAAATACTGCTTAATAATTGAAAACTCTGAGGATGCAGACACGGCTATTGGCCTATTTTCTTAGCTTATTTTTTATTTTTCTGTGCTTTTGCTGCCTGATATTCGACCGAACGCAGTTTTGACCCCATTTTATCTAATACGCCATTGACGTATTTATGGCCTTTTTCGCCACCAAATGCTTTTGCTAACTCAACAGCTTCATTCAATACCACACGATAGGGAATTTCAGGTCGGTACATAAATTCATATACCGCTAATCTCAGTACTGAACTTTCAACAGGGTCGACCGCCGATAATGAGCGATCAACCGCATAGGCTAGTTCAGCATCAAGTTGGTCAATTTCTTTTGAGACCCCCTCGACTAAAGCCGTAAAATATTTTTGATCCATTTTTTCTGAGTTTTCGGCAGAAACAAAATCTAAAGTATCTTTTCCGATCGGTGTTTGTTCATTTACGATGGCATGATAAAGCGCTTGTACGGCTGCACGGCGTGCATGCGTACGTGGTAAACCAGCCGACATCTACTTTACACCCTCTATTTGGCGTAAGACGTTCACCATTTCAATGGTTCCCATGGCGGCTTCTGCACCTTTATTACCTGCTTTAGTACCCGCGCGTTCGATCGCTTGCTCGATGGTATCTACCGTTAATACGCCAAAAGAAACCGGAATATCGAGCTGTAACGTCAATTGGCCCAAGCCTTTTGAACATTCACCAGCAACGAAATCAAAATGCGGCGTACCACCACGGATCACAGCACCCAATGCAATGATCGCATCATATTTACCTGTTCGCCCCATACGTTGTACAGCCAAAGGAATTTCAACCGCACCGGGTACACGAGCTAGCTCAATATCACTTTGATTGGCACCATGTCGAACCAAGCAATCGATCGCACCTGAGATCAGATTATCGACGATAAAATCGTTAAAACGGCCTGCAACGATGCCGACACGTATGCCTTTGGCAGAAAAATCACCGGAAAAAGTTGTGATATTGCTCATGGTTGATACTATCCACAGTATTGAAAAATGACTATTGTACTGTTTTTAACAGTTTTTTGCCGAATATGCTGTGCAAAAATACAAGCCACTAATTCGCTTGCACTTTTGCATGCGGTAAACCTCTAGGATCGACTTGCATAATGAACCAATGAAAAGGGGGTTGATCAATTCTCAATGCAGTAAGTTCATCACCCCATACGGCACCGCCATCCAGCGAAAACACATTGCCGAACTGCCCCGTGCCCAACATCGACCAATGACCAAAAACGATACGCTCTGTACTGGACTTGCGATTTGGCATCTCAAACCATGGCGTTTGGCCTTTGGGCCGATTCTTGGGTTCACCTTTGAATTTTAATGCCAAACTACCATCGTTATTACAATACCGAAGCCGCGTAAAGCAATTGGTAATGAAACGTAATCGATCCCAAGACTTTAGTGACTTCGACCATTTCTCCGGCGCATTACCATACATATTCTCAAAAAAACTGGCCCAATTATCACTTTGCAGCACAGCTTCAACTTCTTTTGAGCGCTTTGTCGCTTTATTGACAGTCCATTCAGGCGGCAAGCCAGCATGCACCATGCTAAAGCCTATATCAGCATCGTGATGAAATAACGGTTGATGACGTAACCAATGAATCAGTTCATCACGGTCTGGCGCGAGTAAGATTGACTCCATCGTATCCATATGATGTCGGTGTTTTGTCACGCCGCAAGCATTTGCTAACAAATGCAAGTCATGATTGCCTAGCACCACTTTGACGCTATTTGGCCCATGTTCTTTAGCAAAGCGTATTACTTGTGCTGACTTCGGCCCCCGATTCACTAGGTCACCCGCCAGCCAAATCTGATCTTGATCTGGATCAAACTTGATTAATTCAAGCATTTTTAACAGTTCGTCAAAGCAACCTTGTATATCACCTATGGCATAAACAGCCATCCATTACCTCCATTTTGATCCTAACTTCACTGACACCGGAATCACCTATGCTTGTCTTTGGCGCAACACTAAAACGCGATGTTGTTTAAATTATAGTATTCCTACTGAAAATATAGAAAATAGATTTGGTGCTGTCATTGGCACCAACTCCGCAACGCCCACCTATAAAATGCTAAGGGCTAGTGACGGCTAGCAAAAAATTGTATCATGGCGCCATGCCTATTCCCCCTCGCCAACAACAGCGCTTCTGGTTACTGATTGCATTTGCAATCGTCGCTTATGCCGCGAGTTTTTATGATCCTGCGTCTACAACGCAGCCGGATCTTATCTCATCCGTTCAGGACGCTTACACGCAACAACGCAGCGATGTCCAATTAGAAGTGACTGGGTTTATCACAACTTTATTACCAGATGATAACGAAGGTACACGCCACCAAAAATTCATTGTCAAAACACCGAGCGGCCTGACCGTGCTTGTTGCCCATAATATGGACCTGGCGCCCCGTATTCTGCAGTTACAAACCGGAAAATCGATCACGCTCTACGGTGAATACGAATGGAACCAACGCGGCGGTATCATACATTGGACGCATCACGATCCTAACGGTAGACATCCCGATGGTTGGATTGACTACCAAGGTCGTCGTTACCAATAAACCATGTCTGATCAACCGTTTCAGATCGAACAAGGTTTCCCACCATTATTAGGTCCGACACCACATACCCTTATTTTGGGTTCAATGCCTAGTGTCACATCACTTGAACATCAGCAATATTATGCCCACCCCCGCAATTCCTTTTGGCCCATCATGGCTAAGCTATTCCACTTTGATATCGCACTGTCTTATCAGCAACGTTGTGCAGCTTTAATCCATCATCGCATTGCAGTTTGGGACGTAGTCAGCAGCGGTTATCGTAAAGGCAGTTTAGATCAAAACATTGACCCCAATACCTTAACGCTCAATGACTTTAACACCTTGTTTCACACGACCTCTTCTATTACTCGGCTGTTCTTCAATGGCGCCAAAGCGGAAACCCTTTTTAAACAACTGCCCTATGCTTTAACGCCGCGTTTTCAAACTTTGACGATGCAGCGCCTTCCTTCAACGAGCCCGGCGCATGCCGCGATGACGTTTGAACAAAAGCTAATCGCGTGGCGCGCGATTCTGTAACGTATTTTCTTCACTTGAACCCACACCCCTATCGGACTATCTCGTCTGTGAAATAAAGGCTCAACGCTAGGCGACAAGCCAAACGAGGCTTTTTCCTTTCCCTTTTTTCTATTTATGGTTGGCGGTGAAAATAAAAGTACGCGCTGTGGAATTTAATCCCCATACACAATGTCTCTATAGCTACTCGGGTAAATACTCATAGTCTCGGTTGTTTATACAAAGTAGACTCCTTATCCGATTTCGCGATAGCCGACTCAGCGCGAGAAACCATATAAGCGATAAAGTTGCAAAGGACAAATGGTTCAAACTATACTAAATGGTATAAATTAAAACCTTTGAAATGATTCATTACAAAACTGTAATCAAAAGTTAGGAGTTCAACATGACATATTCTGGATTAAAAGTAAGTTTGCTTTTATTCTTAGGCCTCGGGGCTAGTTATAGCTTCGCAGAAGAAGAGATCGCTGCTGGAGATCGTAAGCAGCAAGTTGAACTACTTGCACCGGGTTATGGTGCGCTCGATTACCCTGCGCCCAAACCAGGCAGCTACAAACTACCCGCCTTTGGTTTTGCAAAAGATGCCAAAGTACTCAATGTCAACGGTGATTACGTTAACTACCACGATCTCTTTAAAGGTAAATATACCTTCTTAAGCTTCATCTATACGCGCTGTACCGATGTGAATGGTTGCCCACTGTCGCATCTCGTCTTCAACCGTATCCAAACTGAAGGGGCAAAAATCCCTCAACTCGCCGATAAACTACAACTAATCAGTATGAGTTTTGACCCTGAAAATGATACGCCAGAGACCCTTCGCGCCATTGCTGGCGAAGATCACAGCATGCACGAAGGCATGGATCATTCAGGACATGATATGTCTGCTATGAAGAAAGAAATCAAACTGACTTATTTAACAGCTGACTCTGTTGAAAGTTTGATGCCTATTCTGGATGATTACAATCAAACAATTCAAAACCAAATTAATGAAGATGGTTCGCAATCAGAAAACTTTTCTCATATCTTGCGGGTTTACTTGATTGACCCTGAGTTTAATATTCGCAATATTTATAGTGTGTCGTTTTTACACCCCGATATCTTATTAAATGATGTCAAAACCTTAATGATCCAAGATGGGATTATGGAAGCTGAAGAAGGGGTTTCTATTGCACAACATAGTGTTGCAGATACTGGCGTTCGCATGGGTGCTAGTGATAGTAAGGCTGGATATCATTCTGATAGCTACCAAACTAACTCACGTGCAATCACCTCTCGTAAAGGTGAAAAATCAAACTTAATTCGTGTCATTGACAATCCGCCTTTGGGTCTTCCTAAAGTGCCCGTCCCTGCCAACAACCCAGTGACCGTTGATAAAATTGAACTAGGTAAAAAGCTCTTTTTTGACCGTCGCTTATCATTAAACGACACCTTCTCTTGTGCCATGTGTCATATCGCAGAGCAAGGTTACACAAGTAATGAAATGGAAAAATCGGTCGGCTTTGAAGGTCGCTTCAACCGACGTAATGCCCCGACACTCTATAACACTGCTTATCTAACAAAGTTGTTCTTAGATGGGCGTGAAACATCACTTGAAAACCAAGTCTGGAGCCCGTTGGTTGGCCACAATAAAATGGGCATGACCTCTATTGGTCAAGTGATTGAAAAGATCAATGGATTATCCGATTACAACGGTTTATTCGAAACCGCCTTTGATGGTCAACAAGCTGACATCCAAACCATTGGACAAGCGATTGCTAGTTATGAACGGGTATTAGTGTCAGGTAACTCAGCCTTTGACCGCTGGTATTTTGCCAAAGAAGAGAATGCTATTTCAGATCAGGCAAAACGTGGCTTTGAGTTATTCTCAGGCAAAGCAAACTGTATCGCTTGCCACAGTGTTGGCAAAGAAACGGCCCTGTTTACGGATAACAAGCTTCACAACACAGGCCTTGGCTTCCAAATTGCCATGGGGGCTGAACCAGAAACGAAGCGTACGTTAATTGCACCTGGTGTCTATATCGATATTAAAACATCGGTGATCAACACATTTGCAACAAAACAAGGTGATTTGGGTTATTACGAAGTGACACAAAACCCTGATGACCGATGGAAATACCGGACTTCATCATTACGAAACATTGCACTAACAGCACCCTATATGCATAACGGTTCAATGTTAGATTTAGACAGTGTCATTGCTTATTACAACCAAGGTGGTTTTCCTAAGAATGAAAATAACTTCCCGAACGTCACCCAATCTCCGATCATCAAACCATTAGGTTTGACTAAGTCGGAGTCGGATGATTTGGTCGCCTTTTTGAAAACGTTGACTGGTGATAATGTCGCCGAAGTTATTTCGGATGCCTTTGCTACACCCGTTGGTGATGCGACCAAAACGCATTGATGATCGATAGCAAACGATACGTAAGGCTTAAAGTTAAGATAGACAGGCTCTTTTTATGATATTTAAACAATTATTTGACGAAGAAAGCGCAAGCTATACCTACCTTATTGCCTGTACTGAAACTCGCAACGCGGTATTAATTGATCCCGTCAATACGGCGATAGATGATTATATTGCACTGTTAGAAACGCATGACCTGACGCTGAAGTATGCGCTGGACACCCATGTTCATGCCGACCATATTACCGCCAGTGGTTTACTCAAAAGACTACTAGGATGTCAAACGGCGGTTGGGATTTTGTGCCACGCAAACAATGCTGATATTGAAATTCAGGATGGTGAGATATTGGCCTTATCAGACTTTGAATCAGTCCAAGCGATTGCAACAGCTGGTCATACCGCAGGGAGCATTTGCTTCCTGTGGCGTGATCGCGTTTTCACAGGGGATACCCTACTGATTAACGGTTGTGGTCGTACTGATTTTCAAGGCGGTGATGCAGCCACCCTCTTCGACAGTATTACGCAGCTATTGTTTACCTTGCCAGACAATACTCTAGTGTATCCAGGCCATGATTATACAGGCCGTTACGTCAGCAATATCGCACAAGAAAAAACCAGCAACGCTCGACTCGCTAAAAAAACAAAAGCAGAGTTTATTGAAATAATGGATAACTTAGATTTACCTTGTCCACGATTGATTGACATTGCTGTTCCAGCTAATCGTGATTGTGGCGTTCTCGCTCAATCAAGTTAACCCTTGGGACCCGAAAACTCGAACCAAAGAAATCGTCCCCTCTTAATTGCAGTTAACCAGACTGCTCATGATGATGTGCATTAATTAAAACATCATCATATTCACGTATAAAAAGAAGGATGTAATATGTCAGAAGAACATTATTCCGTACTCATTGTTGGCGGTGGTGCTGCAGGCGTGTCTGTTGCTAACAATCTGCGCCGTAAGGACTCGGAGATCTCTATTGCTTTAATCGAGCCCTCAGAAAAACATTATTATCAACCGGCGTTCACCATTATTGGCGGCGGTGCTTATACTTTGCCAAGAGCGACGAGAAACGAAGCAGACCTTATTCACCCAACTGTCACTTGGCTAAAAGACTATGCTGAAACCTTCCAGCCCGATGACAATCAAGTCACCCTACGTTCAGGCAAGTCCATCGGCTATGATTATCTTGTTGTTTGTCCGGGCTTACAATTAGATTTCGATAAAATTGAAGGCTTAAGCAACACCCTTGGTAAAAATGGCGTTTGCTGTAATTACTCTGTAGACCATGTTGAATATACCTGGGAAATGATCCAGAAAACACAATCAGGCAAGGCCTTATTCACCCAACCACCGATGCCGATCAAGTGTGCTGGCGCACCACAGAAAATCATGTACCTTGCAGCAGACTATTTCCGCGATCAAGGCAATAGCAATCTTATCGATGTTGAGTTTTTCAACGCTGGCCCAGGTATGTTCGGCGTGCCTTTCTTTGCAAAAGCACTCAATAAAGTCGTCAAAGATTACGGTATTGAAACCCATTTTGGTGCGAATCTTATCGCGATTAATGGCGAAGCCAAACAAGCCACTTTTGAAGTTAGTGATGCCGATGGGAATAAATCTACGGTAGTCAAAGAATTTGACATGATTCATGTCACCCCACCTCAAAGTGCGCCAGATTTCATCAAACAAAGTCTACTCGCCAATGAGGCTGGCTGGGTCAATGTCGATCAATTCACATTACAACACAAGCAATTCAGCAACATTTTCGGTTTAGGCGATGCGGCCTCAACTCCCAATGCTAAAACCGCTGCCGCCGTTCGCAAACAAGTACCTGTCGTGGTGAATAATGTATTGAAACTCATTGCCAATGACGCGGTAGTTGAAGGCTATGATGGTTACGGTTCCTGTCCGTTGACAACCTCAAAAGGCACGGTAATGCTCGCTGAGTTTTCTTATGGCGGTGAAGTCACACCTTCATTCCCATTCTTAGACCCGCGTAAAAACAGTCGTTTGTGGTGGCTGGGTAAGCTTTTCGGCTTCCCTTGGTTATACTGGAAAGTCATGATCAAAGGCTATGAATTTGATATTCCTCACAAAGCATCCTATGCTAAAAAGCTTGTCGATAAAGACAGCTAAGACTTTTCTATCAACCTTAGAAGCACCATGCTTCTAAGGTTGGTATTTCCCCTTTCACACAGGATGCGTTAATTCATACATGGCTGGCCACAATTCTCCCAACCCAAACTGGGTTGCAAAATTCATCCCCATTACCGCTTGGTTAAGACAATATTCACGACAAGAGCTGAATAGCGACATTTTTGCGGGCATTATTACCGCCATCTTATTTGTACCGCAAGGCATTGCTTACGCCATGTTGGCTGGGTTGCCTGCCCAAGTTGGCCTATATGCCAGCATTTTACCGCCTTTAATTTATGCTTTCCTAGGGACCAGTCGAACCTTATCCGTTGGCCCCGTCTCTATCGCAGCGATTATGATTGCCAGCGCCTTGGCAGCGCCCGAACTTGCGGCTTTAGGGAGTCCGGTTGAACACGCCATTATCTTAGCCGTTGAAGGGGGATTGATCTTATTGGCGATGGCCGTGTTCCGAATGGGCGGCTTGGTCAAGTTCATCAGCCATCCAGTGCTGTCAGGCTTTACAACAGGCGCATCTATCCTGATCATTTTCAGCCAACTCCCTCACTTATTAGGCATCAATAAGCAACAATGCGGCTATGATCTCACTTGCCAACTAAGCGCTCTCAACCCTTACGCTGCCGGCCTTGGTATTTTCAGCATCACCTTATTGTTACTAATGGGAAAACCACTCACTCGTACGTTAAAAAAGATGCAATTACGAGAAAACTTGGTCACGGGTATTAGCAAAACAGCACCGTTACTCACCGTGATTATTACCACCAGCCTTGTAAGTTATTTCCATTTATACGATACCCAGCAGGTCGCCATTGTCGGCGAAATCCCAAAAGGCTTACCGGATTTAAGTTTCTCGTTCTTACTGAATAGCCAGGAACATTGGCTGGCATTGCTACCCAGTGCTATTTTTATCAGTATTATTGCCTATGTTGAGAGTGTTGCCATTGCCCTAGTGACCGCAAACTTACGTAACGAAAAAATCAATACTAACCAAGAACTCATCGCCTTAGGTGCTGCAAATATCACCACTGCGATCTCAGGCGGTATGTCTGTCGCAGGCGGGTTCAGCCGCACTATGGTGAACTTTTCAGCCGGCGCACGTACGCAATTAGCCATGATCATCGCGGTTGTGTTGCTCGCCATTGCCCTACTCGCCTTTACCGAACAATTTACCCATATACCTAAAGCCGCGTTAGCGGCGATTATTCTGGTCGCCATTGCACCTTTGATTAAATTGCGTGAAATCATCGCGACCTTAAAATACGATCGTAGCGACGCCCTGACACAAACTATCACTTTGTTGGCTGTCCTTTTCCTTGGTATCGAAGAAGGTATCGCTTTAGGTGTGTTGGTCACTATCATCGCCTATCTTCAACGTGCCAGTTTGCCGCATATTGCAGTAACTGGGCAGGTCGGTGACAGTGAACAATTTAGAAACGTGACACGTCACAAGGTGACAACATGGCCAAATTTATTGTTAATCCGTATCGATGAAAATCTGACGTTTGCCAATATTACTTATATTACCGATTTCATTTCTGTCCAAGCGGATGGCAAGCCCGAACTAGAACATATTGTCTTGCAATTTGGTTCGGTTAGTTATGTCGACATTACCGCTTTTGAGGCCTTGTGTAGCTTTATTGAAGCACTAGATAAACGAGACATCACCGTTAACTTAGCGGACGTCAAAGGGCCCGTTATGGATAAGTTTAATAAAATGGATTTAGACCATCATTTAATGAAAGGCCAAGTCTTTTTCCATACTATCGATGCCATAAAAACCTTGTCAAAATAATAACAATGTCATCGTATGATTGTTTAAATATGACTTTACTCGTATAATTTTCGCTCATTTTGGTTGCTTGTTGAAGACCCAAAACGCCTAGGGGTGGTCGTGACGGCCTGAGAATTTCGCACTGCGAATAAACCCTATGAACCTGATCCAGTTAATGCTGGCGTAGGGACAGGCCGAGACAACTTACTCAAATGGATTTGGCTCGCGTTGTGTTCTCCTGTCCTTTTTTATTATAAAAAAGGATATCCATGAAGTTTAAGACTCTATCACTCGCTATCCCAGCACTTTTATCGGCCAATGCTGTCGCCAAAGTCAGCGAGCACGACTTACCCGCCATGATTGTCAGTGCTGATTTTCGTCCCGCAGCGGCACTAGATATCCCGGTCAGTTTGACCACGATCGACAACACAGTTATTGAATCTCGTGGTGCTCAGCACCTTGAAGATGTGTTAAACCTCGCCCCCAATGTCAATATCTCTAGCGGTGCTTCACGCGGACAGTTTTTCCAAATTCGTGGCATGGGCGAACGTAGTCAATTTTCCTCGCCTATCAATCCCTCGGTCGGTTTAATTATCGATGGCATCGACTTTAGTCGTACTGGCGGTGCAGCGACCTTATTTGATGTTGAGCAGGTAGAAGTATTACGTGGCCCACAAGGTACCCGATTTGGGACGAGTGCCTTAGCTGGCGTGATTAACTTACAAAGTAAGCAACCCACAGATGAACTCGATATTCATGTTGAAACCGGTGTGGCTGAGTATGATACTCGGAGCCTCGGTCTGGCTATCGGTGGCCCCATTGTTGAAGATAGCCTCTTAGGCCGCTTTTCCATTCATAACCACCGTTCTGATGGGTATGTGGACAATGACTTTTTGAATCGCGACGACACCCAAGCAAGAGATGAGTTAACCGCCAGAGGTCAATTGACATGGTTAGTCAATAGTGACTTGACCGTCGATTTAAACTTACTTCACCTCAATATTGATAACGGTTACGATGCCTTTACACTCGATAACAGCCGTCATAGTCTTGCCGACGAGCCCGGTGAAGATAGTCAACATAGCAATGCTATCGCGCTGAAAACCGATTTGCGCTTAAATAATGCCGTTCAATTGCAAACCAACACCACGTATTCAAAATCCGACGTTGTTTATAGCTATGATGCCGATTGGGGTTATGCGGGACAATTTGCAGCGGGACTATTTCCTTATTCTGCCACAGAAGAATTTAAGCGCGAGCGTGAAAACTACGCATTTGAAATCAAAGCCTTGTCCAATGAAGATGGTCGCTTATTTAATGGTCGAACGGAGTGGGTTATCGGTGCACATTTCTTGTTACAGAATGAGGATCTCGATCTAGACTCTGACTTTGGCAATTTAATCAATGAATACAAAACCGAGAACGTGTCATTATTTGGCCAATTAGATACTCATCTAACCGATAAGCTGACCCTTATCACTGGTTTACGAGTCGAAAACTTCAGGGCTGATTATCAAGATTCTAATGCGATAGACATCACCACAAGCGAAGTCTTATTTGGCGGTAAATTAGGTTTAAATTATCAATTTAACGATGACCACCTCATTTACACTTCGATATCTCGTGGTTATAAATCAGGCGGTATCAACAATAATGACGCCTTACCGGTCTCTAAACTTGAATTTGACACCGAATATATGTGGACGGCAGAAACCGGCCTGAAATCCCTGTGGTTAGACGGTGACTTGATGAGCAGTATCAATGTCTTTTACTCTACACGCCGTGATGCACAAGTGAAAAGTTCTATTCCTGTTGGTATCGGTGCCTTCGAAGACTCCATTACCAATGCTGCCAAAGGGACAAACTATGGACTTGAAGCCGAGTTAGATTGGCTTGCACATGATAAGCTGCGCTTGTTTGCGGCTGTCGGTTTACTGTATGCATCTTTCGATCAATTTAACAACCCAGACCCCGCTGCGACCGATGTTGATGGCCGTCGTATGGCACACGCGCCAACGTACACCTTTAATATTGGTAGTGAGGCCTATCTCAGTCCAGCACTAACGTTACGCGTCAATGTGGAAGGCAAAGATGAGTTCTACTTTTCCAATAGTCATGACGAAAAATCAAGCTCCTATGCCTTGACCAATGCCAGTTTAGAATACCGCATTGGGGACTGGAAGCTGACTTTATGGGGACGCAACTTATTTGATAAAGACTACGCCACACGCGGTTTTTTCTTTGGCAACAACCCCGCAAAAGGGTATGTTTCAGAACAATACATCCAATATGGTGATCCTAGAGTCATTGGTTTAAATGTGGCTTGGGATTATTAAACAATCAATAAGAACTATCATGATAATGATAGTTCTTTAACTACCCCCAGCCCACTTACACAGAGGAATACCATGAGAATTTCTGTCGATATAAGCTTGTACCCATTAACAGAAGACTATGTTGAGCCGATTTTAGCCTTTATTTTGACCTTAGAAAATAATCCCAAACTGATTGTAAAACGCAATAGCTTAAGCACCCAAGTGTTTGGTGAATACCGTGATGTGATGGACACTCTCGACAGTGAGATGGTGACCGTCTTTTCACAGTTACCTCACAGCGTTTTTGCGATGAAATTTATCGGTACCGATCGTGCCGATGTTGTCGATGTATGAGCGATAGTCCGCTGCTGATGGCCATGGTTGATGGCCTATTGGCTTTATCGGGCTGGGAGGTATTCGCCGCCTTGCTGGGTATCGCTTATGTCATTTTTGCAGCAAAAGAATCGCAGTGGTGTTGGCTGTTCGCCTTCATTAGTACCCTGATTTATACTTTGCTATTTTGGGAAGGCCAGCTACCGATGCAAGCCTTGCTCAACTTTTATTATATGGGCATGGCCGTATACGGTTATTTATTATGGCAAAAACAGGGCAAAACTGAAGATAAAAAGGCGCTTGCCATCAGCAAATTCACTTGGCTTCAACAGTCTGCCTTTTTAATCATCGGCAGTTTACTGACGTTTGTGACGGCTAGCTATTTAATCAGTATTGATGCCTCACAAAGCCCCTATCTCGATGCCGGCGTCACTGTTTTTTCAGTACTTAATACCATTCTAATGGCGCGTAAAATATTACAAAATTGGCTATATTGGATTGTCATTGATGCCGCAGCGATTCAACTCTATTATCAAACAGGCTATTACGCAACCATTGTCATGTTTAGTGTCTATCTCGTTTTGGCTTTCCTTGGCTATCTCAATTGGATGAAACGGTATTATCAACCGCAACAACAAGCATCATAGCTCAGTTCTGTTCATGATGGGGTTAGACTAGGGTGTCGTGTCATCCAAGCTTCAAGTTGTGTTTCGCCCAACACATTCATTAAAAACAATAACAGTCGATATACAAACCTTACTTCAGTCAAGTCTGACAGTACTTGATGTCGTTGATAATACTGTTTAAATAACGTAGCTTGCCGTGCATCAATCAAATATTCAACTAACACTAAGTCTAATGCTTGCGGTCCATACACAAAGGCATCGAGATCAACCAAGGCTGACAACTGATCTTGTTGCTGTAGAAATTGATCCCAACGCAGATCCGGCATAATCGGTACAAACTGATCGACTTGAATCGCTCGCGCTTGTTGTAATGCGTTCTTTAAGATCCTTTCTGGAATAACCACTGCGTGCTTGTCGGCTAAAATCGATATGGTCTCTGGTAAACGAATTGGCCATTGTTCGGCCGATAAATGGGGTTGATGAAATCGCCCCCAACGGCTTTGAACGGATTGATGACAACGCCCAAGGTGATCCGCTAATTGAATGACCATCTTATCGCTGATTTTTTCAGCTTTGACCGTGTCCCCTTGTAACCAGCTCGTTAACACAAAATCATTCGCAGCAGCGGCAATATAATTTGGAATGTTTAAAGGACTGACAGATGCGATATGCTGATAAGTTGTCGCTATATGCTGCAAACTATCCGGAAATTTAGCTTCGAACAATCTATTCATTCCGTCCCAAAATGAGGATTGTTCGATGTGTTGATGATCGCACACTTTCAATATCATCGGCCCATCGGCCGTATCACAATGCCAGAGCCGATGGCTGCTATCTTCAAATAAAGCAGGCAGCGCAATGGCTGCCTGCTTTAACTTGGGTAACGTCTTTTGTTGCTGTTGTGATAACTGCGGGTAACTTACCAAGGTAATAAATCACCATTGCTATGCCAAAATGAGCCGCTGTTATCCAAAGTCAGTTCATCCATTCTAGCCAATAAGCCCGATGCCGATTCGTCGGTATCCATCAGACCATTGTGGCCAGTCATGTCTGTCCGGACATAACCTGGATGTAATATAGCGACCGCAATGCCTTTCGGTTTTAAGTCTATCGACAGTGATTTGCCCGCAGCATTAACCGCCGCTTTTGACATACGATAAGCATAACTACCGCCCGAGTCATTGTCAGCCATCGATCCCATACGGCTAGTAATAATCCCCACTTTCGACCCTTCCCCGAGATTATTTAATAAGGATTGCGTTGCGAGTAAGGGCCCTAAGCTATTGACTTCATACATGCGTTTAAAGCTTTCAATGGCATCAACATCGATATCACTTAAGCCTAAACCCCCTGCAATACCGGCATTATTAATCAACCAATCGATACGTCGACCTGTTAACTGTTTCGCCAATGCCGCTAAACTCGTTGGTTCGCTGACTTCAACCGCTTCGATAATTTCGACGTCTAGTGCCTTTAGTTCATCAGAGGCATGTCGACAGGTGGCGATCACATGCTCACCGCGTTGTTTGAGCTGACGACACAACTCAAGGCCAATGCCGCGATTACTGCCTGTGACTAATACGTTCTTTTTCATCTTTATTCCTTGTTGTTGCTATTGTCGAATATTGATTCATTTACGTTGATAAATCCTAACGTTGACCGTATTAGCATAACACCGTTATCGTGAACTTTTTACCCAGTTCTTGCCCACATTACTTTCCTATGCTTAACCACTGTGTTGTGCTGCCAATGACGGTATAATCATCCCTTATGAAAACTGTTGACCTTATTATTCATGCTCGCTGGCTCGTACCTATTTGTCCCCAAAATACGGTATTTGAACATTATTCTCTTGTCGTGCACCAAGGGCAGATTATCGCCTTATTACCTCAGGCAGAGGTCGCTCAGCAATACACCGCGACTACTGAACATCGCTACGAGCAACATTGCATTCTTCCCGGGCTCATTAATAACCATACCCATGCTGCAATGTCATTATTACGTGGGTTAGCAGATGATTTGCCGTTAATGACCTGGTTAAATGATCATATCTGGCCTGCGGAAGCAAAATGGGTAAGTGATAGCTTTGTAGAAGCAGGATCAGAACTCGCTATTGCTGAAATGATTCGAGGTGGTACCACCTGTTTCAACGATATGTATTTCTTCCCTGATGCCACAGCGCGTGTCGTAGACCAAAGTGGTATTCGTGCCAATCTCGGCATGGTTGTTATTGATTTTCCCAGTGCTTGGGCGACGAATACCGAAGAGTATTTGCATAAAGGACAACAGGTGCACGATCACTATCGTCATCATGCCCGCATCACGACTGCTTACGCGCCGCATGCGCCCTATACCGTATCAGACAGCACACTTGAAGCTATCATCATGAATGCAGAAGAAATGGATGTCGCTATCCATATGCATATTCATGAAACGGCCGGTGAAATTACACAGAGTCTAGAACAATACGGCATGCGCCCTTTGGAAAGGTTGAAAAACCTTGGCTTATTATCGCCCCGCTTAACCGCGGTCCATATGACACAACTGACGGACCAAGAAATCGCATGGTGTGCTGATGCGGGTGTCCATATCGCGCATTGCCCAGAATCAAACTTAAAGTTAGCCAGTGGCTTTGCACCCGTTTCCGCCTTGAATAAACGTGGTGTGAATGTCACCATCGGTACCGATGGTGCCGCATCTAATAATGATCTAGATATGTTTGCTGAGGTCAAACAAACCGCATTACTGGCTAAAGCAGTGGCACAAGATGCCAGCGCGATACCAGCGCATAGTGCTCTTGAAATGGCCACTCTTAATGCTGCAAAATCATTAGGCTTAGACGATAAGATTGGCTCACTTGAAGTAGGTAAAATGGCCGATATGATTGCGGTTGATCTTGGCGGTATAGAAACGCAACCTTGTTATGACACTATTTCTCAGTTGGTCTATAGCACTGGGCGCGATAAGGTCAGTGATGTTTGGGTTGCCGGCAAACAACTGTTGCGAGATCGTCAACTGACCACGATGAATCCCACCCGTATTATGGAAACCGCCCAACAATGGGCCGATAAAATAAGGCAGACACCCCCATGACAACAAAGATGAATGTTGATCCATCCGAAGTCGCTAAATTTGACGCACTGGCGGCAAATTGGTGGGATCTCGAAGGTGAGTCAAAGCCATTACATGATATCAATCCGATTCGGTTGGCTTTCATTGAGCAACATTGCGAATTGACCGATAAACAGGTGATCGATCTGGGCTGTGGAGGAGGTATTCTGACAGAAGCTTTGGCTAAATCAGGCGCACAGGCAACGGGCGTCGATATGGGTGAAATGGCCCTGAATGTCGCGAAACTGCACGCACTTGAAGCGGGCTTAGCGATCGATTATCAGCACAATACAGCCGAACAACAAGCGCTCAAAACCCCAAATCATTACGATGTGGTGACCTGTATGGAAATGTTAGAGCATGTGCCAGACCCCTTGTCAGTGATTCAAGCCTGTACCGACCTTGTAAAACCCGGTGGCGACCTGTTTTTTTCGACGCTCAACCGTCACCCTAAAGCCTATTTGCTAGCCGTTTTAGGCGCAGAATATGTCATGAAGATGTTACCGAAAGGGACCCATGATTATGCCCGCTTTATTAAACCGTCTGAAATGGCACGTTGGTGCCGACAGGTTGGCTTACAAGTCAATGATATTAAGGGCATTAGCTATAATCCTTTGCACAAAGACTTTCACTTGAGTGACGATGTGAAAGTGAATTATCTTTTGCACTGCACTCGTCCAGTTTAAAGCGATGTCGAAATATAGTGCAGTACTGTTTGATTTGGATGGCACCTTAGTCGATACCGCCCCCGATCTAGGCTTTGCACTTAATGCGTTATTGCAACAAGAAGGACGACCATCAATACCTCATCATTTGATCCGTGCTGAGGCCAGCAATGGCAGTGCAGGATTATTAGGGCTCGGTTTTGGCATTTCAACCGATGATGTTAATTATCCGCCGTTACAACAGCGCTTTATTCAACTGTATCAACAAAACATTGCACGTGAATCCATTTTGTTTTCGGGCATGGCTGCCGTATTAAGCCAACTTGAAGCGACGCCTATCCCTTGGGGCATTATCACCAATAAGCCAGCCTTTTTGACCACCCCTTTACTTGCCCAGCTTGGCCTTATTGAGCGCGCAGCTTGTATTGTTAGTGGGGATACCGCCTCTCACAGTAAGCCCCATCCTGCGCCGATGTTATATGCATGCAAGCTTATTGCTCAGCCACCCGAAAGCTGCATCTATATTGGTGATGCGGAACGTGACATTAAAGCCGGCAAGAATGCCAGGATGACAACATTAACTGCACGTTATGGTTATATCGACGAACACGATGATCTAGAATCCTGGCAAGCTGACGGCATCATCGACCATCCTAACGACCTATTACAATGGCTTTGATAAATGATCTCCTACAAGCGGTTGCACAACCGCCATACGGTCTAGTGACCCTATTTTCGCTAGGGTTCGTCTTTGGCGCGATATTGATTTGGCTCATTCGTAGCCGCCGCATTACTCAATTACTTGCTGACAACCATGAATTAGACACAACACTACGATTAGAACGGCTATCAAACGAACAGCTAGATGCGTTATTAGACCAAGCCCGCTTTCAGTTAGCCGATACCTTTAGTCAATTATCCAATGATGCACTCAATCGCAATAATGAACATTTTTTGCAATTGGCGGAAGAAAACCTCAAGCGTCACCACAGTGATGCCAAAGCTGAACTGCACTCACGGGAGCAAGCCATCGAACAATTGCTTAAACCCATCAATGATGCCTTGGATAAAACCAGCCAACAAATTCATAGCATCGAAAAAGAACGCAAAGAATCATATGGCCTTTTATACAGCACGATCAAGCATATGCATGAAGGCCAACAAAACTTAAAACAAGAAACACAAAACTTGGTACAAGCGCTTAGACGCCCCGAAGTTAGAGGTCAATGGGGCGAAATGACATTAAGGCGTTTGGCAGAATTGAGTGGCATGGTCGCGCATTGTGATTTTTATGAACAAACAAATCAGCAAACTGAATCAGGCCGAATTCGCCCAGACATGATTGTACGCTTGCCTGATAATCGTGAAAGCATTGTCGATGCGAAAACACCATTAGATGCCTATCTCTCCGCCATTCAAGCGACCGATGATGCCATTAAGTCATCAGAACTAAAGCGTCATGCTCAGATTATTCGACAACGTGCTAAGGAATTAGCTGCCAAGAATTATTGGGCCGAATACAGTCAGTCACCAGAGTTTGTGGTGTTATTTATTCCGGGTGAACATTTTTTATCGGCAGCCTTAGAGCTCGAACCACAGCTGCTCGAAGAAACCATGCAATCCAACATTATCTTAGCCACACCTAGTAACTTTATTGCTATCTTACGAGCTGTTTCATATGGCTGGAAACAGCAAGCTTTAACCGAGAATGCGGTTGCCATTCGTGATTTGGGTGAAACACTGTATAAACGGCTTAGCGTATTTAATGGCCATTTAGCTAAACTAGGCAGCAGCCTACAGAGTAGCGTGGAACATTTTAACAAAACGGTTGGCTCCCTAGAGCGCCAAGTCCTACCAAGTGGTAAACGGTTTTTAGATATGGGTATTCGTAGCAAAGAACAGCTAAACACCGTTCCAACCATAGATAAGCAAGTTCGTCAGGTTCGTGAGCCACAACATGACCAATCAAACTGAGATCGCCGCGGCTTACCGATACTGCCAAGCATTAGCGCACAGTCATTACGAAAACTTTCCGGTTGCGTCCTTGCTATTACCAAAACATTTGCGTCAACCCATTTGCGTGATTTATGCCTTTGCTCGAACAGCCGATGACATCGCTGATGAAGGGACCGACGATCGACAACAACGCATAACCGCCTTGGCAAGCTATCAACAAGCCATTAACCAAATTCAGCAGGGGCAATATCAAGGCCAATCTCCTATCTTTATTGCCTTGAACGAGGTGGTTAACCGTTTCAAACTCCCTATAAAACCCTTCCATGATCTGTTATCGGCCTTTGAACAAGATGTCAGCCAGCAGCGATATCAAACCGATCATGACCTGATAGATTATTGTCGTCGTTCGGCCAACCCAATCGGGCATTTACTATTATATTTAAGCGGCAAGCCTTCACAGCAACAACTCGATCAAGCCGATGCAGCGTGTACCGCGTTACAGTTGCTCAATTTTTATCAAGATATCAAACAGGACTGGCAAGAAAATAATCGACTTTATCTCTCATTAGACGCATTACAGCGCCATGGTTTGACTGAAGATGAAATAAACAATGACGATACTAGCGCTTTAGCGCCAATTCTCCGTGAAAGATACCACTACATAGCTACTTTGTTATTTGAAAGTCTGAAGCTAGGCGAATCATTATCGGGACGATTAGGCTGGGAAATCCGCACAATCACCCTGATGGGCTTGTTCACATTGAAGCAATTATGCGCGCAAAATGATAACAAGTTGGCAACACGTCCAAGACTATCAACGACAACACGATATGTTGCTGCGATGATAGCATTAATCAAACCCTTATACCGTCATACCAGTCACTACATGTTGAAACCAATATTAAAATAAGTATATTACGACTTTTAATCGGGATAAAGCGTTGCTCTGCTTCCGTATTTATTAGAAAATAGAGATTCAATGCATATGACTTTATAAAAGGTATCCCTATCGTGTCTAAATTTAGTTTAATTCTATCGATGTTCTTGCTAGCAGCTTGTACACAAGCCAACGAAGACTTTTCTCAGCTGCCTGAAAACAAACAAACACCCCAAGCACTCTATGTGACTGCAATTCAAGCGCATGAAATGAAACTGCAAGACCCTGATAATGTCTACCTTGTTGACGTACGTACCCAAGCCGAAGTTGAATTTTTAGGCATGCCAATAGCGGCCGATGTGAACATTCCTTATATGTTTAATGACCTCAGTGAATGGGATGCAGAAAAACATCGCTATAAAAAAGTACCCAATAGTAATTTTTCGGTCACTTTAGACGAGAAATTAGAAGAAGCCGGTTATAATAAAGAGTCGACAATCTTATTAATGTGTCGCTCAGGCACCCGCAGTTCTAAAGCAGCCAACTTATTAAACCAATTAGGCTATAGCAAGGCGTACACTGTCGTTGATGGTTATGAAGGTGACAAAGCCCAAGAGGGTAAACACAAAGGCCAGCGTGTTGTTAATGGCTGGAAAAATGCCAACCTACCTTGGACATACAAACTCGAAGAAGACAAGATCTATATTGAATAACAGCATTTTGAATTATTCGACTTAAATTAAAAAAGCCTGCAGCAAATGCAGGCTTTTTTATGCTTGTCTTGCTAACTGAGCCTATGGATCTAGCTCTACTGAGTCCGGGAGAAACTTTATTTTAAGCCCAATATCTCATTTCTAAACACTATCGAATAATATCGCTTGGTGAGGCATAACAGCGATCTTTACTTTGCTACCAATAGGCCAGCGCACAAAACTCGTTGTCGACACGCGTAGTAACAGGTCAGCTAAACGCACAAAATATAATCGAGACTCACCATTAAATACTTCTTCAACAATCTCAGCTTGCCCTGTTGGATCCAGTGCTATTGAAATTTGATTTGGTCTGATGAATTGGCGCATTACCTTAGATAGGGTCTGTTTATGTGGTAACGTCGCCGAAATAATGCCTAAATTTTCACATTTCGTTGTCATCTCATCGGTTACTATTACATCTAGCCAATTACCTTCACCCATCGACTCCGCTAACGATGGTGTTAAAGGTTGAAAATACATCCCTTCCGCGGCACCGCGTTGTACGATTTTCCCTGACTCCATAAAGGCCAGATTATCAGCGAAAGTAAAGGCTTCTTCTTTACTATGCGTCACAAAAATAGCTGGGGTATTATGTTGCTTCAATGCTGCCCTAATATCTAACATCAACCGCTCTCTCAAATGATGATCAACATTAGAAAAAGGTTCATCTAATAATAATACTTTTGGATCTGTAGCCAGAGCCCTCGCTATCGCAACGCGCTGTTGTTGCCCTCCAGACAACTCACTCGGGTAAGCATTCTCAAAATCAGCCATTTTAACCATGGTTAACAATGCTCGGCCTTTCTGCTGCGCTTTTTGTACTTTGCTAGAAATACCAAAACACACATTTTCTAAAACGGTTAAATGTGGAAACAAAGCAAAATCTTGGAAAATAATCCCTATCTCTCTATGTTCAGGCTTAACGCACTTTTCAACTGAAGAAAGGGATATACCATTTAAACTAATCTCACCTCGGTTCAACCGCAATAAGCCAGCAATCGCTTTTAATACGGTCGTTTTACCTGAACCACTTTGCCCAAGCAGGCAGACTATTTCGTTTTGCCCTACCTCTAAAGAGAGTTGATTTAATACCTGATTTTTCTTATAGGACACTGAAATAGCATCCACTTTTAATGCCGTTTTTTGTTCTAGTTTCACTCTACTTCTCACCAGTTTGGGTTAGTCTAATCACTGGATATAGACCTGCTAAGACAATTAAAATAGCGGCAAAAGCTGCTTGTTCAAGTTGTTCGTCTGAGACATATTGATAGACAAACGTCGCTAAAGTATCAAAGTTAAATGGCCGCAATAACAATGCAGCGGGTAATTCTTTCAAGCATTCTATAAAGACTAATAATAATGCTGCGAATAAACTTTTCTTGATTAAAGGTAAATGAATGAGTCCTAGCATTTGCTTATTGCTTTTGCCCAAACTCTTCGCCGCCATATCCAATGACGGACTCACAGCCAAGAAGCTAGCTTCGATAGTGCCATTAGCCACGGCTTGAAAACGAACAACAAAAGCAAAAACAAGAGCAAATGTTGTTCCTGATAAAAATAAGCCCGGGGCTTGATAGCCCATTGCAACCCAAAAGTCATTGACCGTATTTTCGAACAAAGCCATCGGTATCAGTACCGCAATCGCTAATACCGTACTAGGCATCATATAACTCATTGAACTTATCTTGGCTGGCAGAGCGGCGCCCATGCTCGTTGATATACGGGTCGTGAAGTTAAATACAACCGCCAACCCTGTTGTCATCACAGCCGCTGACAAGGCTAACCACATCGTTTGCAATAATACATTTCCAAGCTGGCCATCGCTATCTAGCGACGCATAATCAATCGCATAACTTAACAAAGTGATGACAGGTAATATAAACCCCGACAACACAAGAAACAAACAATACAACACGGCTGCGTTAGCTTGCCAACCAAATAGTTTGAATAACGCATTTTGCCCAGTATATTTATGATAAAAACGCTGCCTGCCCCGCTGCCATCGCTCTATCGCAAGAATACCCATCACTCCAATCAGCATGAGGATCGATATCTTAGCCGCGGCTGATAATGATCCATGGCCTAACCAGCTGTCGTAAACTGCCGTTGTTAACGTATTGACTGCAAAGTAATGGACTGTGGCAAAGTCTCCTAATGCTTCTGCACCAATAAACATCAGTCCCACCACAATCGCAGGACGGCAGAGTGGCATCGCAATTCGCCTAAAACTTGACCAAGGCTCTTGACCCAAGCTACGACTCACTTGAAATAAGTGTGATCCTTGTTCTAAAAAGGCGGTGCGGGCTATCAAATAAAGGTATGGATATAACACCAGCGCTAACATTAAAGCTGCACCTGGTATATTTCTTATTTCGAAGAACCAGTATTGATCGACGGCGACTTCAGATTGAAATAATGTTCTTAACCCTTTTTGGATTGGCCCAGAAAAGTCGAATAAGTCTGTATAAATATAGGCAACGACATAGGCTGGCATCGCCAACGGTAACATGAGTAACCATTGAAAATATTGCCGCCCAGGAAAGTCACACATGGCTACTAACCACGCTGTCGGCAAGGCAAATAGTGCTGAGAACAATAACACTAACAACACCAGTTGAATGGTGTTGATGATGTAGTCACTCAACACAGTAGCCCAAAGGTGTTCAAATAATTGCGTGTCCGATGCCACACTTTGCACAAATAAAAACAAAACCGGCAGAATCAGAAATATCGCTATGACCCAAGCACCTGTGAGCCATTTATGGTTCCTCACATTATTCCTAGCCGAGAGCCTTTACCTTTATAGATCAAACTTAACCTCATCCAATAATTTATAGGCTGTTTGGCGATGCTTTACTGTCTCGCTTAAAGGTAGCATATCCGCTTTAAAATCGCCCCAAGATTGTACTAATTCTGAGGGCGCAACTGATGGGTTAACTGGGTATTCCATATTTAAAGTCGCATACAATGATTGGGCTTCATCGCTGCTTAAATAAACCATCAACTTTTTAGCATTGTCTGGGTTAGGGGCATATTTTACCATTGCCATACCCGAAATATTGATATGCGTACCACGATCTTGTTGATTAGGAAAAACAATACTGACGGCATCAGCCCAAGGTTTTTGAGCCTCATTATTTAACATTTTGCCGTAGTAATAACTGTTCCCTAACGAAATATCACACATTCCCTCCTTAATGGCCTTCACTTGACCACGATCATTGCCTTGCGGTTTGCGTGCTAACTTATCTTTTAATCTTATAAGCCAAGTTTTGGTTTGTTGTTCGCCGTGATAGGCAATCATAGAAGCGATAAGAGAAATATTATAAGGATGTTTACCACTCCGAAGACAAACACGGCCTTTGAAATTTTCTGAGGCTAAATCTTCGTAGCTTAAACTAGCCAGCTCAATCGAGCGGTGTTTAGCAACATAAAGCACCCTCGCCCGCGTTGTTAACGCAAACCAGTGATGCTCCGTATCGCGATATTGTTCAGGGATAGTTTGTGTCAACTGCACATCAAGATTGGCTTGTGTTAAGCCTTTTTCTGTGATTTCTAATAATCGGTTAAAGTCAGACGTCAGTACGATATCCGCTGGGCTGTACTTACCTTCACGTACTAGCTTTTCAGCGATGCCTTTTTCGGCATAGAGAACGTTCACTTTAATGCCCGTTTTCTCGGTAAATGCTGTTGTGATCGGCTCAATTAAAAATGGTTGTCGATAGGAATAAATATTCACTTCCGATGTGTCAGCACTCACAGCAGGAATCAATGTTAATAATGCTAAAAAAGCAAGCACTGTACGTTTCATCTCAATTTACCTTTAATGTCTATAATGTTTTAGATTTGATTGCCTTATTTTTTTTAAAATAGAGCAGTAGAAATACATAAATGCCAGTTACCCACACTATAAGCAAATTGATACCTACGGGAGGAATAGGCCTTACTTAGCTGATTCATGAAAAAGCAGCGTCGATAAGTCGTTCTTAACAATTCGCTTGAAGCAAAACCTAGTTAGATTTCCCTTTGTTTGATCGATTGTAGTTTTATAACGCCCTTATTTGCCCGATCGTCGAGACGGGATATATCAACCCATGAAGCTATTTTAGCTTCCTTGACTGACTTTGCTTGTTCAAGAACTTTATCTAAACTCAACACCGACAAAGTCGATGTTGGTTGGGTTGTTGTTCGCTGAACCTATTCATATACTTACTTTAATATTAGCAAGCTCGTCGTTGCTATCATTACTAAGATAGGCAAGGCGCAAATCCTAGCACTCTCATAATGTCTTTTCCGATTTAATCGATTCCGCTTTAACCTCATATACTATCTAATTAGCGAACTATATTGCTCACTGGCTTGTGAATCATAATGTCATAGTATAAAAGTTAAATATCTTTTTGCAAATGATTCTCATTTAAACAAATGAAATACATTCGCAAACATTGCTTACAATGTCATTAAGCTCTACTATGGTCGCAGTTTGAAAACATCATTATCCGGAGATTATTGTGAAACTGAAAATCGCTGCACTTGCACTACTACTACCATCACTTGTGATCGCAAACGATCTCGATCATGGTGAAAACTTGATTACAGAATTTGGTCCTGAATTTTCTGATTATGCCAATTATCAGCCCTTCACGATGAATGAACACGATACATACTTCAGAGTATGGAAAAGTAAAGAGCGTGGTTTCTCTGATCATTATGCTATTAATATTGGCAAGATCGAAAAAACAACCGCAACGCTCGCAACATTCAAAACATCACAAGATGAACCTGCAAAAAGAACCTGTAAAGCACACACGTCTAGTGCAGCTGAAACGACGATGATTAATGGTTATCAAGCAATCAGTTGGAAAAGCACCTGTGAGCTCGACAAGTTAACTATTACGTCAATAGAAATGGCCATCATGGGTAATGACCATTTTTACCACTTGCGAAAGCTCTGGAAGTTCCCAGTATCTGATGACAAAATCGCCGAATGGCAAACCTTGCTTAGTCATACAAATGTCTGTGACACAACAAATCATGAGCATGCATGCCCGAGTCACTAATCTAAAAAGAAATCTTAACTCTTCATACCCAAGCTAATTTCCTTAGCTTGGGTATTTTTTATCTGTAATTGATCTTGTTGTAGTGCACGGATTATTTGCAATGTGTTGCTCGTGATACTTTGTGCCGTAAAGATTTTTAGTTGTTTTGCATGATTCGATTCATCGGCATTGTTCTTTCTAGCGGTGCTCAACGAATACAACTTGCCATGGCTATTGGAGCAGATATGTCGTCTTACCGCAATCAGTAGTTACGACACAGCGTCAAAGTAATTAATCAAACAAACCTGTATTGAAGGGGAGTTAATCAGCTGCGTTATCACAACGAGCTTGACACAATAAACTCAAGTCAAAAAAAAGGCCCACCTTCAAAGAAGGTGGGCCTTTTATATAAAAAGCCTGGCAGTGTCCTACTTTCACATGGGAACTCCCACACTATCATCGGCGCTAAGTCGTTTCACTACTGAGTTC
>JAIBDY010000046.1 GCA_024685995.1 Piscirickettsiaceae bacterium
ATCTGTTAGCAATGTTTCATATTCATCAACACAACCGGGGAAACGCTTGGTGAAATCATCAATAAAGTCCAGCAGACTACCTTCACGATTAGTATTTTTTTGTTTAACTTCTTTTTCGCTATGCCATTTCGATGCTTTGTATTTAGCAATGGAATCTGGCAAGTCACGATAAACACCACCCGGGCGATAATATGTAGCATGCATACGCGCACCAGACACGGCTTCATAACAATCCATCAAGTCTTCACGTTCACGGAAGCAGTACAAGAACATGGTCATCGCACCAATATCCAATCCGTGGGTTCCTAACCACATTAAGTGATTCAGGATTCGGGTAATTTCATCAAACATAACCCGGATATATTGAGCCCGCTCAGGGACTTGAACACCCAACAACTTCTCTATCGCCATAACATAAGCATGTTCGTTTGACAGCATTGAGACGTAATCAAGTCTATCCATATAACCAATACTTTGATTATAGGGTTTTGATTCTGCCAGTTTTTCGGTACCTCGGTGCAATAAGCCAATATGCGGGTCTGCCCGTTGAATGACTTCACCATCCAGCTCTAGAATTAAACGTAAAACACCGTGCGCTGCAGGATGTTGTGGACCAAAGTTCAGCGTATAGTTCTTGATTTCGGCCATTATCCGCGCCCCTTGTCATAACGATTATCATCACGAATCACACGCGGGACTAATGTTCTTTCTTCAATGCTGACCGGTTCGTAAACAACACGTTTTTTATCGGCGTCATAGCGCATTTCAACGTTACCAATCAACGGAAAATCCTTTCTAAAGGGATGCCCAATAAAACCATAGTCAGTCAAGATACGACGGAGATCTTGATGTTCGTTAAACAAAATACCAAAAAGATCAAACGCTTCACGTTCAAACCAATTCGCACTTTCCCAAATAGAGGTCACACTATCAATGATGGGTTGAGTTGCTTCCAACCGTACCTTCACTCGTAGACGTAGATTATGTTGCAACGACAGCAAGTGATAGACCACCGCATAGCGGAACCCATCATCGACGGGTTCTGAATGGTTTGCGCCATCCACAGCTCTACTAAAGCCCATATCAGATGCCGCTTTTGTTTCCCAAGCTGAACCACCGTAAGTCGAATAATCGACACCACATAGGTCGCATAATTGTTCAAAACCGAAACGGTCACGTAAGGTTTGACAAGTGGTCAGAACATGCTCAGTAGCAATATAAATCGTTACCTCACTGTCAATGTATTCACAATCTAGTAGTACATCTGCCAGTTCAGACTCTAATGATGATTTCAACGCTTGAGTCATTATCTACCTATCGTCAATTTGGTGGGTCTTGCTATTGTTTCTGTACGGCGAATTTTCTTTTGCAATTGAATAATGCCATACAGCAAGGCTTCCGCAGTAGGCGGGCAACCTGGCACATAAATATCAACGGGTACAATTCGATCACATCCGCGTACTACCGAATATGAGTAGTGGTAATACCCCCCCCCATTCGCACATGATCCCATCGAAATCACCCAACGTGGCTCAGACATTTGATCATAAACTTTGCGTAGTGCAGGAGCCATCTTATTCACTAGTGTGCCAGCAACAATCATCACATCGGATTGACGTGGGCTAGGCCTAAACACCACCCCAAAGCGATCAAGGTCATATCTAGATGCACCTGCTTGCATCATTTCAACAGCACAACAGGCCAAACCAAATGTCATTGGCCACAACGACCCCGTTCGTGCCCAATTGATTAATTTATCAGCTGAAGTGGTAACCACCCCTTCTTCTAAAATGCCCTCTATTCCCATTCGAGCGCACCTTTTTTCCATTCATAAATGAAACCGACCACCAAAATCGCTAAAAACAAAAACATAGCCAACAAACCGAACATGCCAATGTCGTTCAATACCACAGCCCAAGGAAATAGAAATGCAATTTCCAAGTCGAAGATAATAAATAGGATAGCCACCAAATAAAAACGCACATCGAACTTCATCTGTGCATCTTCAAAAGGTTCAAAGCCACATTCATAAGGCGATCGTTTTTCATCATCAGGTCGATGAGGGCCCAGCACAAAGCCGGCTAACATCGGCATAATGCCAAAACCAATACCAATTATGATAAATATTAAAATGGGGAGGTAATCCGCCAGCATACGAGTTCTTCTTTTATAAAGTTCTAGTAACGTGTAGTTAAAATATCGACTGCCGACGTCCGTTGTGGCTTATAAAATATCGACTATATTTCGTTCAACCTATCCGACATAATCTTACACAGGATTCCATGGAAAGAGAAGCCAATTCACACTTCTAAAGTCAATTTACCCCTATTATACCGCCCTTTTAGTTGCAATTTAACAACGTAAGCGGCTGTTAGGTTGCTAAACAGCAACATTATGGCATCACAGAAAGTATTGATAAACATCAGCTTTTTCTCTCGGTCATAGTCGTTTTATTTGTAACACTCTGTTGCGGTCTAATATAAGTTAATTATACCAGTAAGTTTAAAAAAAAAGCCTACCCGAGTAACGGATAAGCTTTTTCAATAATGGTGCCGACGGGCGGAGTCGAACCGCCACGGACTATGTCCACCACCCCCTCAAGATGGCGTGTCTACCAATTTCACCACGTCGGCGTATTTAGTACTTTATGGCAACTCTGGTAAGTCTGCCGGTGTTGCAGGTTTTGGAACCACCTGTTCTGTCGGTGCAGCAGGCAATTCCGTAACACTTTCTATACGGTCTGTTTTTCCTGCAAAATACGCGAGCGTTAAACTGCTGACAAAAAATAATATCGCTAATATTGCACTAGTTCTCGACAAGAAAGAAGCAGAACCTTGGCTACCAAATAAACTCGAGGAAGCTCCGCCACCGCCACCACCACCTAGCGATGCAGCTCCCGCATCAGCGCCTTTACCGTGTTGGATTAAGATCAACCCAACCAGTAATACGGAGACGACCATATGTACAGCCAAAATTATTGTATGCATCTGTCTAATTAACCTAAATTTGTTGTGCCGCCGCCTGACAAATCTTCACGAACTCGTCGGCGATTAATGATGCACCGCCAATCAGTCCACCATCAATGTCTGGTTTTGAAAATAATGAGGCGGCATTATTACCTTTAACGCTGCCGCCGTAAAGTATCCGCAAGTTTTCTGCTGTCTTTCTATCATGCTTCGCCACCCGCTCACGCATGAACTGGTGGACGTTCTGAGCCCATTCTGGCGTAGCAGATTTTCCTGTCCCAATAGCCCAAACAGGTTCATAAGCTAAGACAACGCGCGATAATGCTTTGGCTCCTTGGTGTGCAATTAAGGTATCTAATAACCGCACAACGACTTCTTCTGTCTGTCCTTCATCATGCTCTTGTGGGCTTTCACCTATACAAATAATCGGGGTTAACCCAGACGATGCTGCCATTTCATATTTTTCTGCTACCAAGTGATCAAGCACCAATTGATCAAGATCTAGCTCATCGTAAAGGCAACGACGTTCTGAATGCCCGATTAAGGTATATTCACAGCCGAAGTCTGTGATCATGGCTGCTGACACTTCACCCGTATACGCACCATCGATGTAGGAAGACACATTCTGTGTACCCCAATGTAGACCTGTGCCAGCCAATGCTTGTTGTACTTGATGTATATAGACAGCTGGTGGGAAAATAGCCACATCAATATCAACAAAGTCAGCTGCAGACGTCAGAATACTGTCGAGTAACTTCTGATTACTGATCGTCGTACCATTCATTTTCCAGTTGCCCGCAACTAAAGGCTTACGCATCTATTCCAACCCTATTTAAATAATTCAACTGGACATCCTAGATTATCCCAGCAGTCAACGTCTAGCAGATTATGCCCGCCCGACACTTGTTTCAATCACATTCGCAATTTCATGGGCAAATTGTTGCGTCACTGCAGGGTCACGACCTTCAACCATCACTCTGATCACTGGTTCAGTACCCGAAGGCCTTAACAAGACTCGACCATCTTTACCTAATCGTTCCTCCACAGAACGAACCACAGATAAGATTGCCTCATCTAACGCTAAATCAATCATTTTTTTAACTCTGACATTCACAAGCGTTTGCGGATATTTTGTCACCAAGGATTGTAACTCGTGTAGTGTACTGCCTGTGCGCCTGATTTCACACAATACTTGCAGGGCAGCGATAATACCATCACCAGTCGTCGTTTTATCTAAACAGATTATATGGCCCGACGATTCACCACCGACGATTCCCCCCGTTTCACGTAATTTCTCAATCACGTAACGATCGCCTACTTTCGAGCGATGTAAAACCATATCATGCTGATTCAATGCTTGCTCTAAGCCCAAATTAGACATCTGTGTGCCTACAATCTCTGCGCTACCCTTGCCCCGTAATTTTTGTGACCGCGCGATAATAAACAATAAATTATCACCATCAACCAAGCCGCCTAAGTGATCAACCATGATCAATCGATCACCATCACCATCCAATGCAATACCTAAGTCTGCTTGATGTTCTAATACCGCCGCTTGCAATAGTTGAGGTTCTGTTGAACCGCAGTTTTGATTAATATTAAGGCCATCGGGTTCTGCGCCCATCACGACAACTTCTGCGCCAAGCTCTCTAAACACATCTGGCGCGACATGATACGTTGCACCATTCGCGCAATCGACGACAAATTTAAGGCCTGCAAAGTCCATCTTTAATGGTACGGTACTTTTACAAAACTCAATATAACGCCCACTCGCATCATCGACACGGTATGCCTTGCCAAGTAAGGTCGAGTCCACCGTCGTCAACGGCTGATCGATCATCGCTTCAATTTCTAATTCAATATTGTCTGATAATTTTGTTCCTTCATTTGAAAAGAACTTGATGCCATTATCGTGATAAGGGTTATGCGAAGCACTAATCACAATTCCAGCCTGAGCATGAAATGTTCTCGTCAAATAAGCGATCGCTGGCGTTGGCATTGGACCCAATAAATAAATATCAACACCCGCGGCTGATAAGCCTGCTTGTAGCGCTGACTCAAACATATAGCCCGAGATACGCGTGTCTTTACCAATTAAGACTTTACTCTGATTGTCCTTAGCTAGCACCCGGCCGATTGCCCAACCCAGCTTCAGCACAAAATCTGGCGTAATAGCACCATCTCCTACACGACCGCGGATTCCATCCGTGCCAAAATATCGTCTTTTTTGTTCAGTCACTCTCTTCCACCTGCATCACATAATTGCATAAATTAACAGCCTGCGCTGTTTCTCGAACATCATGTGTTCGAATGAGTTTAGCGCCTTGCCAAACCGCGACTGACGCTAACGCTAAGCTTCCAGCCAAGCGCTCTTCAACCGATACCTGTAATAATTTTCCAATAATCGATTTACGTGATACACCGACCAACACAGGAAATCCAGTCTCGCACAGCCGCGCTAAGTGTTTCATTAAACGTAAATTGTGTCGTGCACGCTTACCAAACCCAAAACCGGGGTCGAGAATTAATTTATTTCGCTCTATGCCTGCTTGCTCACATACGGCAATACGTGCCAATAAAAAATTAATCACTTCATCCACGACATCCTCATATTGGGGATTATCTTGCATTGTTTGTGGTGTGCCTTGTGAATGCATTAAACACACAGGAACGTCCAACGCCGCAGCTGCAGCCAACGCACCTTCCACACGCAATGCTTGTACATCATTAATCAAGCCTGCACCAGCGGCAATAGCCGCACGCATCACTTCAGGTTTACTGGTATCAATTGATATTGCAACGTCTATTTCAGATTGGATTGCTTGAATGATCGGCACAACACGGGCTACTTCCTGCTCAACAGACACCACCGCCGCACCGGGGCGCGTAGACTCACCACCGACATCTATAATAGCGGCACCATCTGCAACCATTTTTTTGGCTTGTTTTAATGCTAAGTCTTCACCAAAAAATTGACCCCCATCCGAAAACGAATCAGGGGTCACATTGAGAATACCCATCACTTGAGGGTAAGTCAGATCCAGTGACTTACCCTTGCAATCAAGGATCATGACAAATTTTCAATACGTTTTATTTAATGTAATAAGTCTGCTGGTTTACCTGATGCATCAGTATCGGCCGCCTGTGCTGAAGGTGGAGGTGTTGATGATGAATTATCACCCCAACCTTTGGGTTCACCTGGCTCACGACCTTCCATGATAGCGTCAATCTGATCACTATCTATCGTTTCATATTTCATCAATAACTTTGCCATAATGTGTAATTTCTCATTATGTTCAGTTAATACTTGTTCAGCACGTTGGTAATTACGGTTAATCAAGGTACGTACGTCTTCATCAATTTGTTTCGCAGTGACATCTGACACCGCTTTATGCTGTGTTACCGAACGGCCCAAAAACACTTCACCTTCGTCTTCACCATAAGACAAGGGGCCCATATGGTCCGATAACCCCCACTTGGTGACCATACTGTGAGCAATTTCCGTTGCGCGTTGAATATCATTAGACGCACCAGTGGTGACGGCATCTTTACCAAAAATCATCTCTTCAGCAATCCGACCACCGTATAAAGTCGAAATTTGGCTTTCTAATTGTTGCTTACTATTACTATATTTGTCCTCAGTCGGTAAGAACATAGTCACTCCTAACGCACGACCACGAGGAATAATACTGACTTTATAAACTGGATCATGCCCAGGGACAATACGTCCAACAATAGCGTGGCCAGCCTCATGGTAAGCCGTTAATTCCTTTTCACTATCACTCATCACCATCGATGCACGTTCTGCACCCATCATAATTTTATCTTTTGCTTTTTCTAAATCAACCATTGTCACCAAACGTTGATTCGATCGCGCTGCAAATAATGCCGCCTCGTTAACCAAATTTGCTAAGTCAGCACCGGAAAATCCTGGTGTACCACGTGCTATTAATGAAGATTTAACATCGTCAGCAGCCGGCACTTTACTCAAATGTACATTTAAGATTTGTTCACGGCCACGGATATCAGGTAACGGTACAACCACTTGACGGTCAAATCGTCCTGGACGCAGTAAAGCTGGATCCAATACATCGGGACGGTTAGTCGCTGCGATCACGATCACACCTTCATTACCTTCAAAACCATCCATTTCAACTAAAAGTTGGTTCAAGGTTTGCTCTCGTTCATCATTCCCACCACCGACACCGGCGCCACGGTGGCGACCAACAGCATCAATCTCATCAATAAAGATAATACACGGCGCATGTTTCTTCGCTTGGTCAAACATATCACGGACACGTGATGCACCCACACCGACAAACATTTCGACAAAATCAGAACCAGAGATAGTGAAAAAAGGGACTTTTGCTTCACCTGCTATCGCTTTAGCCAATAGCGTTTTACCGGTACCTGGTGAACCACACATCAAAATACCACGAGGAATTTTACCGCCTAATTTTTGGAACTTGCTCGGTTCACGTAAGAAGTCCACTAACTCGGCCACTTCTTCTTTCGCTTCTTCAACGCCAGCCACGTCTTTAAAAGTAACTTTGACTTGGTCTTCGTTAAGCATTTTTGCTTTGCTTTTACCAAAGGACATTGGGTTTTTACCACCACCACCGCCTTGCATCTGACGCATGAAGACGACCCAAACCACGATTAACAATAGCATTGGGAACCATGAAATAAAGATTTGCATCAATAAACTGGTTTCTTCGGCTGGTTTAGCTTGCACTGTGACGCCGTTATTCAACAAGTCGCCCATTAGTCCTGGGTCATAACTTGGGCTATACGTCGTAAACTTACTATTATCAGTCAGTGTGCCAGTGATAGTCCTGTCTTGAATATCAACGGAGGAGACAGCACCATTTTTGACATTAGAAATGAATGTAGAGTAATCAATCTCATCTTGTTTGATTTGTCTCGGGCCAAAGTTATTGAACACCGACATCAAAACAACAGCAATGACTACCCACAAAACGATGTTTTTCATTATATCATTCAACGTTTACTACCTCTAAATAACAATTCTAAGTCCTACGTCACTTCAATCCGCGACCTAGCAAATACACTTCACGACTTCTCGCTCGTGATGCGTCGGGTTTTCTCGTAACTACTTTTTGAAAGCTATCTCGCATCGCTTTCAAGAAAGCATCAAACCCTTCTCCTTGAAATACTTTTACCAGAAAAACGCCTTGTTTGCTTAAGTTTTCCACTGCAAAATGCAAAGCAAGTTCCACTAAATACATACTACTTGGCTGATCAATCGAGCCTACTCCAGTAATATTGGGGGCCATATCTGATAATACAAGGTCTATAGGTTGACTATTTAAAACAGCATTAAGTTCATCCAAGACATTATCCTCACGAAAATCGCCTTGGATAAAGTGCACACCAGATAATGGTGTCATTGGCAAAATATCCAATGCCACCACAGTCCCAGTGTCGCCTAAGCGCCGTAACGCATAGTCTGACCAGCCTCCAGGTGCCGAGCCTAAATCCACCACAGCCATACCCGGTTTGATCAATTTATCTTTTATATCTATTTCTTCCAGCTTGAATGTCGCTCTTGAGCGATATCCGGCTTTTTGGGCCTTTTTAACGTAAGGGTCGTCAAAATGTTCTCTCAACCAATCATGGCTAGATTTACTTTTTGCCATTACGACTGTTCAGCCATCGTTATTGTATTATCTTGTGTCACTACTAAGGCCAGACCTAACATACTCAATACCATATATATCACTGTACTCATCTGATGCAAAATGTCAAAGCGCCCGGATAGGACACTATCTTCACGCCAGTCCAAGGTTTTAATATCAGCCATCTCGGCTTGTAAATAAAAGTGCAGGAATGCGACTAGTAATAACATCGTTAACGTTAGCCAGAAACGCCATAACCTTGCCACACGTTGGCCCAATAAAGCAAAACGCAGCACAAGAACACTACCAGAGGCAAGGCCCAGATAATTAACTACTGTGAATAATTTGCCAGCAAACGCCCCAGCGATCACATTATCATCAAACTGGATAAACGCTAACGGTACAGCAATATAGCCAATTGCCCATAAGCTACCCACCCAAAGCGTAAGTAATAAGCGCTCACCAACGATGCCGACGTTCACCTCGTCACCTAACCATGATAGTGAATCGTCACAATCTCATACTCGATCGCACCACTCGGTGCCTGTACGGTTGCAACATCATCCACTTCTTTGCCTATCAGCGCGCGGGCTATCGGCGAACTAATCGACACACGATTCAGTTTAATATCGGCTTCATAGTCACCCACAATCTGATAGGTTACGGTATCTTCAGTATCAATATTGATCAACTCCACTGTCACACCGAAGACCACGCGACCATCTTGCGACAAGGCCGACACATCTATCACTTCAGCCGTGGATAACACGCCTTCTAGTTCGTTCACTCGGCCTTCAATAAAACTTTGCTGTTCTTTTGCCGCATGATATTCGGCATTTTCTTTCAAGTCGCCATGGGCACGCGCCTCGGCTATCGCTGCCACAACTTCCGGTCTAGCGACTGACTTTAAATGTTTTAATTCTTCTCTTAGCGCTTCTACCCCGCGCAAGGTAATTGGGACTGCCATGATTACAATTCTCCATGCAATGACTGTAAGCAATTTACCGAGCCATTATCTGTACTTTCTAATGCTTGACAGGTCGCTCGTGCGGCTGCCAATGTCGTCGTATAATTCACTTGATGTTGCAACGCTGCTCGCCTAATTTCACGTGAATCAGCAACGGATTGTCGCCCTTCAGTCGTATTGACAATCAAATCAATCCCATCATTTTTGATCATGTCAACGATATGGGGCTGACCTTCTGCCACCTTATTCACTTGCTCACACGCCACACCGGCGGCGACCAATATCTTTTGGGTACCGCGTGTTGCCAACAGCTCAAAGCCTAGACTGACCAAGTCTTTCGCTATCGAGATAACGGCAGGTTTATCAACGTCTCTAACGCTCAGGAATGCCTTGCCTCCTGTTGGTAAAGCAACGCTGGCTGCCAATTGTGATTTCGCAAATGCCTCACCGAAGGTTCGTCCTACCCCCATCACTTCGCCCGTTGATTTCATCTCTGGACCTAGAATGGGGTCGACCCCTTGGAATTTAATAAAAGGAAAAACCGCTTCTTTAACAGAGTAATAATTAGGGATCACCTCTTTAGTCACCCCTTGAGATGCTAAACTCCGACCCGCCATACACCTTGCAGCGACTTTCGCTAAGGGGACACCCGTTGCTTTTGACACATAAGGTACGGTTCGTGATGCCCGAGGATTAACTTCTAGGATAAAGATATTGTCACCTTGAATCGCAAATTGCGTATTCATTAATCCCACAACACCTAACTCCATTGCCATCTGTCGAACTTGTTCACGCATCCGGTCTTTAATATCATCACTCAAGCTATACGTCGGCAAAGCACAGGCTGAATCGCCGGAGTGCACACCCGCTTGTTCAATATGCTCCATAATACCGCCGATCAAGACTTCTTTACCGTCGCAAATCGCATCGACATCAACCTCAATCGCATCGTCGAGGAAACGGTCTAATAATACCGGAGAATCATTCGACACCTGAATCGCTGTCTTCATATAGCGATTTAATTCCTCTTCGTTATAGACGATTTCCATTGCCCGACCGCCCAAAACATAGGAAGGACGTACGACCAAAGGATAACCAATTTCTGCCGCTAAGGAGACCGCGGTATCGGCTGAAAAAGCTAAGCGATTAGGCGGCTGTAACAAATTCAGCTTATCGACCAATTGCTGGAACCGTTCACGATCTTCTGCATGATCAATGGCATCTGGTGACGTCCCAATAATCGGGACACCAGCCGCTTCTAATGCACGCGCTAGCTTCAATGGCGTTTGGCCACCATACTGCACAATCACGCCTTTAGGTTGCTCTAAGGCCACAATTTCAAGTACGTCTTCTAATGTTAACGACTCAAAATACAAACGGTCAGACGTATCGTAATCGGTAGAAACCGTTTCAGGATTACAGTTCACCATAATGGTTTCATAACCATCATCACGTAATGCTAATGCGGCATGAACGCAACAATAATCAAATTCAATACCTTGGCCAATTCGATTCGGCCCGCCACCTAAGATCATGATTTTTTCACGGTCACTCGGCGCTGCTTCACACACTTGGTCGTATGTGGAATACATATAGGCGGTCGCACTGGCAAATTCTGCCGCACAACTATCAACCCGCTTATACACCGGGCGAACAGCTAAATCATGACGATGTTGACGCACTTGTTTTTCTGTTTTTTGTAATAACTTCGCCAAGCGAGAATCTGAGAAACCTTTACGTTTCAAACGACGCATTTCAACCGCGTCCAACTCCGCTAAGGAGCGGTCACGCAATGCATTTTCAATGGAAACCAATTCCTCAACCTGAATTAAAAACCAGGGATCGATATGACTCATTGCTTGAATTTCATCAAAACTAAAGCCGTAACGGAACGCATCTGCCACATACCATAGGCGATCCGACCCCGGCAAACGTAACTCTCGCCGCAATGTCTCGGTCACATCGGCCGCATCTAAGTCGACGACTTCGCTTAAACCATCCCGATCGATTTCTAGGCCACGCAATGCTTTTTGCAATGATTCTTGAAAGTTACGGCCAATCGCCATCACTTCACCCACAGATTTCATCTGTGTACTTAAACGATTGTCAGCTTGCGGGAATTTCTCAAACGTAAATCGCGGCACTTTGGTTACGACATAATCAATCGTCGGTTCAAACGACGCTGGCGTCGCATTACCCGTAATTTCATTTTGTAACTCATCTAGGGTATAACCGACTGCTAACTTCGCCGCCACTTTAGCGATAGGGAAACCGGTCGCTTTTGACGCTAAAGCTGATGAGCGTGAGACACGCGGGTTCATTTCAATAATAATGAGGCGACCAGTTTCCGGATTGACCGCAAACTGGACATTTGATCCACCGGTTTCCACGCCAATTTCACGTAACACCGCCAACGAGGCATTACGCATGATTTGATATTCTTTATCGGTCAGTGTTTGTGCCGGCGCAACGGTGATCGAATCCCCTGTATGGACGCCCATTGGATCAAAATTTTCAATCGAACAGATAATGATCGCGTTATCTTTACGGTCGCGAACCACTTCCATTTCATATTCTTTCCAACCAATAATCGATTCTTCAATCAACAATTCAGAAGTGGGACTGAGGTATAAACCGCGTTGACAGATATCAATAAAATCTTCTTTATTATAAGCGATACCACCGCCACTACCGCCCATCGTAAATGAGGGTCGGATAATCGTTGGATAGCCAAATTCCTGTTGTACGTCTATCGCCTCTTCTAAAGTGTGGGCAATCGCTGACTTCGGCATATCCAGACCAATTTTATGCATCGCTGCCCGAAATAAGTCACGATCTTCCGCTTTATTAATGGCTTCACTATCAGCACCAATCATTTCCACGCCGAATTTTTCTAGAACACCTTCACGTTCAAGGTCTAAGGCACAGTTTAATGCTGTTTGACCACCCATTGTTGGCAAAATAGCATCTGGCTTTTCAACTTCAATAATCTTGCTGACCGCTTGCCAAGTCACTGGCTCAATGTATGTCACATCCGCCATGTTAGGG
>JAIBDY010000044.1 GCA_024685995.1 Piscirickettsiaceae bacterium
ATCCGGCGACCAAGCTCGCTGACATTCTCTACAGTAACTTGCATTCTTTACCTCAAAACTGGGAGTTGAAACAAAGGCAATGTTAGTCCATTGCCTTCTATTTCGAAATGGTACGAGAGGAGAGACTCGAACTCTCACAGGTTGCCCCACTGGAACCTAAATCCAGCGCGTCTACCAATTCCGCCACTCTCGCATAACTGTTTTCAGGGTTAGACCTGAAGAAAGTCGGCTATTATAAACGTGTCTATACTAGAAAACTAGCCTCACACATCAAAAATACGTCGATTATTACCCACCTCAAACAAACTCATTGAAATTTAACAAGATCTTTACTGTTATCCTTATGACAGTTAAACCCGACTCTATTTCTGGCCTTCGTTTGCAACCCCATGCGGGACATGTCCCGTTGCCACATGCTCTCTTGCTGAATCACAATGGCCTTGCTGATCGTCAAAAAAGATATCTGCACCAAATGACTTCAAAAACGGGCCTTTATCCATTCCCCCTAGAAAAATAGCTTCATCAATACGGATACCCCAAGCACGTAGTGTGCGAATCACACGCTCATGTGCAGGCGCTGATCGCGCTGTGACTAAAGCAGTACGAAGCGGTGAATTATCTTCCGGAAATTGGCTTTGGAGATGGTTCAGCGCTTTTAAAAACTCTTTAAATGGCCCATCCGACAAAGGACTTTTAGCCGTTTGTTGCTCGTTATCGGTAAACGCTTTCAAGCCTTGTTCTTTATATATACGCTCGGATTCATCTGAGAATACGACCGCATCACCATCGAAAGCTATGCGAAGTTGCGCCCAATTTTCATTTTTATTCTGATTGGCTTTAGACGATAAGATGGTAGCCGCAGCAATACCATTTTCTAACGCTTTTCTTACGTCTTCTGGGCTAGTAGATAAAAACAGATTAGCACCAAAGGGGCCCACATAGCGATATGGACTACTCCCCGATGTAAACACCGCACGACTGATTGCTAAGCCATGGTGTTGAATCGAATTAAACACGCGCAACCCGGTATCGGTACTATTTCGAGACAACAAAATAATTTCGACATTGGTTGTTTTATCTGTTGCGCCATCATTTAAAGCCAATAATTTTCGAACCAAGGTAAACGCACCGCCAGGTGCCAAAGGGACATCCTCATTATTAATCTGATATTCGCAGTAGGCTTGTGTCCCCTGCTCTTCATAAATCCGATGGCTTTCATCCAAATCGAATAATGCACGAGATGAAATTGCCACAACCAATCGTTTGTCAGTCATCTAAATTTCCTCTCCTATTTCAGTATCACGATCAATTTTTCGCGAGATTCGCAATATTCTATCCCAAGCTTGCTGCGCAGGCTCGCCTATTTTGGGCCCCGCTTGCAGCGTTGCCATGTCTCCCGGTAACGAAGCGAGAAGTGAAATATGATCTGGCTTCCCTTTCGGGAAACGTGCATCGGCAGTAAAAATAATCCGATATTCGATAGGTATTTTCGGTGCTAATGATTTGAGCGCTTGGTAAGATAAGCGAATATGTCTCAATGGGTTGGCAAACTTATAACTACGGCCTTTGACAATCTGCGTCCATTGGTCAATTTTCTCGCCACCGAAAAGATCACCATGCATAGGGTAAGTGGCAATCAATAATAACCCTTGCTCCATTAACACCAAGTGTTCCACTTCCAATAAGCCACCGATACCATCGGGAATAATGATGTTTTTAACTTCTGCACGGGTCAGCGGTTTTAATACTTTGTTGATTTGATATTCGCTACGTTTACGATATTGGGCTAACAATAACAATATGCATAGTAGAATAAACACAGCCACTAGGGCGACAGCGACGATGTCCATGATATCGATATTTAAAGCCAAGATAATGACAACCTAGAAGGAAAAAACGCGCTTATTATACGGTGTCTGCTTGCTTACTAGGTTAAAAATATGAATCATGAATAAGGTCCATTTAACTTAACTCGCGCACAGCATTACGTCGTACAGGGTCTTCATGTATTATCACTTCAGCATCATCGAATAACGCTGCAATATCTCGTTCAACTTTATCTGCAATCGCATGCGCTTCGGCTAAAGTCAGCGTCGCTTCTAGCTCTAAATGTAATTGCACAAAAATACGGGTGCCTGAGCGCCGGGTCCGCATATCATGGTAACCCAAGGCGTTGGGGTGCTGAGTGACAATAGACACAATCTGCGCGCGCGCGTTATGATCAATTTCATGATCCATTAATAAGTCTATGGCCTCTTTTAGGATTTGCCAGGCACTATATAGAATGTAGAGTGCGATCCCAATACCAAACAAGGCATCGAAATAGCCCCAACCATAAAACGTTAAGAATAGTGCGATGATGACACTTCCATTGACCAATAAATCGGTTTTGTAATGTAAGGCATCGGCTTTTATCGCAGTGGAGTCCGTTTTTTTGACGACGTAGTTTTGAAATAGTAACAACAAGATTGTCGCTATCATTGAAAACACCATCACCCCGACACCTAAGCCAAAACCTGACGTCATCTGTTGCGGATTAATAATACGTCCCATTGCTTGCAGTAATAAAAACCCTGCTGAGCCCGCAATAAACATCGCTTGCCCAACGCCGGATAGCGCTTCAGCTTTACCGTGGCCAAAACGATGCTCTGCATCGGGCGGTGACAAAGCATGTCGGACGGCAATTAAATTCAACCCTGAGGCCAAAACATCAAGGCTAGAATCTAATAATGTTGCCAAAATACTGACTGAATCGGTCACAAACCAAGCAATCACTTTGGCAATCATTAAGACAATCGCCGTTGCCACTGAAGCATAAGTTGCCCAGCGCATGAGATTAGCCGCATTAGAGTGTTGAGGTCGTATCATCAGGACGGTATAGTGATTAATAATATCGCAATCTTAGCAAGGTTCTCTTTTTGTTCCTAATTTCAACACAGGTAAATTTATGTCGGCCATAGCAGTGAACACTATTCCTTTTGACGATCAAAAACCGGGTACCTCCGGTTTAAGAAAAAAAGTCACTGTTTTTCAACAAGCGCATTATTTAGAAAATTTTGTGCAGTCGACATTCAACGCCCTAGAAGGTGGAGTTGGTACGACGTTAATTGTCGGCGGTGATGGCCGCTTTCATAATCAGGAGGCGATTCAGGTTATTCTAAAAATGGCTGCAGCCAATGGCTTTGCAAAAGTGATTGTTGGCCAAAGCGGATTGTTATCGACACCGGCAGCATCATGTCTGATTCGTAAGCACAAGGCGTTTGGTGGCATCATTCTGTCTGCTAGTCATAATCCCGCCGGACCGAACGGGGATTTTGGTATCAAATTTAATGTCAGCAACGGCGGCCCAGCACCAGAATCCATTACCGACGCCATTTTTGCCAATACCCAAACTATTACGCAATATCGTATTGTAGAGGCCCAAGACGTTGATTTAGACCATATCGCTCCACAATACATCTCGGATATGGTCGTAGAGGTCATCGATGCAGTTGAAGACTATGCTGACCTGATGGCTAGCTTGTTTAATTTTGATGCCATTAAACAACTTATTGCAACACCGGGCTTCAAACTATGCTTTGATGCCATGCATGCCATTACGGGACCTTATGCAAAAACCATTCTAGAAGAGCAGTTGGGCGCGCCTAAAGGGAGCGTTATCAATGGTATCCCATTAACGGACTTCGGTCAGGGACACCCCGATCCCAACTTAACTTATGCCAAAGAGCTAGTCGACATCTTGTTTGCAGACGATGGACCTGCTTTTGGTGCCGCATCCGATGGCGATGGTGACCGCAATATGATTCTAGGTCATCACTTCTTTGTCACGCCCTCTGATAGCCTCGCGATTATTGCCGCAAATGCACATCTCATCCCCGCTTATCAAGATGGGTTGAGTGGTATTGCCCGTTCAATGCCAACGAGCCAAGCACCAGATAGAGTTGCTGAAGCACTGGGTATACCTTGTCATGAGACACCGACTGGTTGGAAGTTTTTTGGTACTCTCCTAGACGCAAACCAAGCCACATTGTGTGGCGAAGAAAGCTTTGGCACTGGCTCTAATCACATTCGGGAAAAAGATGGCCTCTGGGCGGTATTATGTTGGTTGAATATTTTGGCTGAAAAGCGGCAATCCGTCGCGGAAATTGTACTTGCTCACTGGCAACAATTTGGTCGAAATTATTACACTCGTCATGACTATGAGGCCGTACCAAGCGAGATTGCCAACGCATTAATGTCTGACCTTGAAGCTCAACTGCCTGCGCTACGCGGTCAAGCTTTAGCCAACCGCACCGTTCGCTACGCCGATAACTTCAGTTATACCGATCCTGTTGATCACAGCGAATCAAAAGCTCAGGGCCTACGAATCGGTTTTGAAGATGGGGCACGCCTGATTTTTCGTCTTTCGGGTACAGGAACTGAAGGGGCGACTTTACGCGTCTATATCGAACGTTACGAAGCCGACCCGGATAAATTGCAACGCGATTCGCAAGAAGCCCTGCAGGACTTGATTGACTTAGCCGACTCTTTAGCCGGCCTTACTCACAGAACAGGTAGGACAAGCCCTACTGTCATCACTTAGCCTTTTGCCGAGACCCTTTTATGCCAGCATTGATTCTTGGTTCTAGCTCTCCTTTTCGAGCTGAACTCCTCGCTAAATTAAATTTAGCTTTTACAACTGCATCGCCCGATATTGATGAAACGCCACAGGCTAATGAGACACCTTTAGCCCTTGTTAAGCGCCTCGCAGAGCAAAAAGCTGCGGCCATCGCACAACAAAACCCAAATGCCCTTATTATTGGGTCGGATCAGGTTGCGGTGCTCAACGACACCATTTTAGGAAAGCCAGGTAACCATGAAAATGCACTCAGCCAATTACGTGCTGCTTCAGGGCAGACCGTACAGTTTCTGACTGGGCTTGCGCTGCTGAACAGTCAGACTGGGACAATGCAATCATTGGTTGAACCGTTTGAGGTCTCATTCAAAACCTTATCTGATGCACAAATTCAATTCTACTTGGAAGCAGAACAACCATATCAATGCGCTGGGAGTTTTAAATCAGAAGGTTTTGGCATTAGTTTATTCAAACAATTACGTGGCGATGATCCCAATAGTTTAATTGGTTTGCCATTAATTCGACTTATCGCCTTATTGCACAATGAAGGGATTGATGTCCTTCAAGCATCACCTGACACATAGACCGACCCTATTATGACGACAGATCTGCGCCTAGAAGCGATTAAAGCTTGGTTAACCACTTATTTTGCTAGCGAGAATTTCTCTATTGCACCGGCTTCAAGTGACGCTAGTTTTCGACGTTATTTTCGTGTTATACGCCACGGTCACAGTGCGATCGTCATGGATGCGCCACCACAATATGAAGATACTCAACCTTTTATTAAAGTGGCGCAATTTTTAGCGCAACACAAACTACATGTGCCCAAGATCCTGGCACAAGAGGTAGAACAAGGTTTTTTATTACTGAGCGACCTTGGTTCACAACCCTATCTCAACCAACTAAATACTCACAATGCAGACTCACTTTATGATGACGCCATTAACGCCTTGGTCGATATTCAATTATGCGATCAAGGATCAATTGTACTACCCGCTTATAACCGAGACTTATTACAACAAGAGTTACAACTTTTTCCGGATTGGTTTCTAGAACATCATCTAGGTATTGCTGTCCCTGCGTCTTTACAAACCCAATTTGAACTATTGATTGATAATGCCCTTGCCCAACCCCAAGTTATCGTCCACCGTGACTATCATTCGCGTAATTTAATGTATAGCAATAGCAATAATCCCGGCATTATTGATTTTCAGGATGCTGTTGTTGGGCCTATTAGCTATGATCTTGTTTCTTTATTACGAGATTGTTATATCGCATGGCCAGAGGACAAAATTCAATATTGGGTCCAACAATATTTTAACTTGGCACAGCAACAAGGTTTATTAAGCGGTTATCACCTTGAACAATTTGTACGTTGGTTCGACTTAATGGGCTTGCAACGTCATATTAAAGTACTTGGCATATTTTGTCGGTTACATTACCGCGATCATAAACCCAACTATATGGCTGATTTACCGCAAACCTTGGCTTATGTACACCAGATCTGCGCTAAATATGATGAATTCATAGACTTAGCGTCGTTTCTATCATCTCAGCCTAAAATAAGCGCTATTCTATGAAAACGATTATCTTATCAGCAGGTCGTGGGGAGCGGATGCAACCGTTGACCAATAATACGCCAAAACCTTTACTTAAAGCGGGGGGGAAACGTCTTATTGAGCATACGATTGAAGCTTTGGTAGCCGCGGGCTATGATGATATCGTGATCAATTGTGCTCACCTTGGCGAGCAATTTCCGTCAAAACTCGGCGATGGACGTCGCTATAATGCCAAGATCCAGTACTCACATGAGCATGCGGGGCGTTTAGAAACCGCAGGTGGTATTGTGCATGCCCTACCGTTACTAGGAGACGCGCCGTTTCTAGTCGTGAACGGCGATATCTGGACCGATTACCCTTTTAAACAGCTCAAGCATGTATTGCTCACCCCAGAGCGACTTTGCCACTTAGTCTTAGTTGCTAACCCAGCACATCATCCAGATGGCGATTTTGCATTAGATGCAGGCTTAATAACGATATCAGGCCAACCAAAATTCACTTATAGCGGCGTCGGCATTTATCATCCTGATTTATTTTCAGGCCTAAAATCGGAACCCTTACCGCTTAAACCTATTTTAATGAAAGCCATTGAGGCCGATAAGGCATCAGGTGAGGTCTACACTGGACAATGGTCAGACATTGGTACGGTCGAGCGTCTCGCCGCATTAAGCCAACAGCTTAGCAATTAGCCTGTAAAAATTCGAGTAAGGCTTTTTGGGCATGAAGCCGGTTTTCCGCTTCATCCCACACGACACTTTGCGGTCCATCTATCACGTCAGCAGAGACCTCCTCACCACGATGGGCGGGTAAGCAGTGCATAAATAAAGCATCTTTATTCGCCAAAGCCATCACGTCTGCATTGACTTGAAAGTCAGCAAACGCTACCTCCCGTTTCTTCTGCTCTTCTTCTTGCCCCATGCTCGCCCAAACGTCGGTCACGATAAGGTCGGATTGACTCGCCGCATCATTAACATTGTTAAATAATGCAACTGATGCGCTTGACTCTGCCACAATATTGGCATTAGGTTCATAGCCCTCAGGCGTCGCAATATTTAACTTAAAGCCAAACTGTTCCGCAGCGTTAATATACGAGTGACACATATTATTGCCATCTCCGACCCAGGTCACCGTTTTATTTTCGATAGAACCGCGATGCTCAACGTAGGTCTGCATATCTGCTAAAAGCTGGCAAGGGTGATAGTCATCGGTCAAGGCATTGATCACCGGCACCGAAGAATAACGGGCGAACTGTTCGACCTTTTCGTGTTCAAAAGTACGAATCATGACCACATCCACCATGCTTGAAATCACGCGTGCAGAATCTTCTATCGGCTCGCCCCGCCCTAACTGCGTATCGTTGGGCGAAAGAAATATAGAACCACCACCGAACTGTACCATTGCTGATTCGAAAGATACGCGCGTCCGGGTTGATGATTTTTCAAATATCATCGCCAGTACTTGGTTTTTTAATGGTTCATATATCACACCATCACGGTGCATTTTCTTGAGTACTATTGCTCGCTGAATCAGTTCGGACAATTCTGTTGTCGATAAATCTTTTAACGTTAAAAAATGTCTCATGCTAAGCCACGCTCTCTATCGCTTGTGAAGCCACAAAAGTCGTGACAAGATCACTGACTGTGGTGACCATAAGATTAGCCTCACTCGCACTCATCACAAATGGCGGCAGTAACCGGATGACATTACCAGCAGTCACATTAATCAATAATTTTTTGTCTAGGGCTTGTTGAACAAGTTCTGCACAGGGGTAAGGTAGTTCGATACCAAACATAAAACCATGACTACGAATTTTGATGCCTTCAATGTCGCCTAAGGCATCATCGAAAGCCGATACAATCTGGCTACTCATTAAATTAACATGCGGCATCAAACTATTTGACTCAATCACCCTGAGTACCGTTAATGCCACACGACAAGCTAAGGGATTACCCCCAAATGTTGAACCATGATTACCCGCCTCCATCACACCCATTGCAGCTTTGGTAATTAAACAAGCCCCTATCGGAAAACCATTACCTAATCCTTTTGCTAACGTTAAAACATCGGGGATAACATCATCGGCGTGTTGATAAGCAAACCACTTCCCTGTTCGTCCAACTCCCGTTTGAACTTCATCTAACATCATCAATAATTTACGTTGTGTACACAACGCTCTGACAGCAGCGAGATAATCAGAATCAGGGACTTTGACCCCGCCCTCACCTTGCACCGGCTCCAGCATCACAGCGACCGCTTCTGGCCAATGGCTAATCGCCATTCTTAAGGCGTCTATATCATTATAAGGTACACGTACAAAGCCAGACACTAAGGGCTCAAATCCTGCGTGAACTTTAGGGTTACCCGTCGCCGTCAACGTAGCCATGGTTCTGCCATGAAAACTACCATCCATCACAATAATCACAGGTTTATTAATACCGCGACTATGACCATATTTACGCGCCACTTTGATAGCTGCTTCGTTCGCTTCAGCACCAGAGTTACAGAAAAAAGCTTGTGACATTCCTGACAACGTTGTCAGTTTGTCTGCTAATTGCGCCTGTAACGGAACTTGATAGATATTTGAGGTGTGAATTAATGTCTGCGCTTGATCACAAATCGCACGCGTCACCGCAGGATGGCTATGACCAAGGTTGCAAACCGCGATACCGCTCAAAGCGTCTAAGTAGCGCTCGCCTTTAGCATCGTATAACCAAGCGCCTTCACCCTTTTCAAAGGCAATATCAAGACGACCATATGTAGGCATTATTGACTCTGACAATGTGCTTCCTCCGATGACTCACCTGCCATGCCAAACATTCAGGTTGTGGTTAGTTTCGGCATGGGATTAAACGAAAAATGGCAGTCTCTTTCGAAACTGCCATTCACGAAAAACAGGCTATTTTATAGCGTTATGACTTTGTTAGCAAAATTTGCGCTGAACGCATTCTCTCGTTTGCTAATTAAACGGCCGGTTTACGCGGCGTAATTAGCTTCTACAAAGTCCCAATTGACTAATTTCCAAAATGTTTCAACATATTTTGGTCGCGCATTACGAAAATCGATGTAATAAGCATGCTCCCAGACATCGCATGTTAGTAGTGGCGTTTGTCCAGCGGTTAAAGGGCAACCCGCATTACTGGTATTCACGATAGCAATGCTACCATCGGCATTTTTCACTAACCATGTCCAACCAGAACCGAAGTTCGTCGCTGCTGAGGTCGCAAATTTGGCTTTAAATTCATCAAAAGAACCAAAAGTCTCACTGATCGCTGCCGCCAGATCCCCTGAGACGGCATCTTTGCCGTTAGGTGTCAGGCCATTCCAGTAGAAAGTATGATTCCAGATTTGCGCTGCATTGTTAAAGATGCCGCCGTCAGCTTTCATGATGATTTGTTCTAATGACAAACCTTCGAAGTCGGTACCAGGCACTAGGTTGTTTAGATTTGTCACATAGGTCTGATGATGCTTGCCATAGTGGAAACCAATTGTTTCTGCTGAAATATGTGGTTCAAGTGCGTCATTTGCATAAGGTAAAGCTGGCAATTCAAAAGCCATTATAAAATCTCCTAAAAATATAGATATAACTGAGCGTCCAGAATGATAAGTCTATGTGAGCACCGAGACCAAAGCAAGTCGATTATTCATTCTGGTCAAAAAAGGACAGCAGTGTCAGATCCATCCCCATTAAAATGGCATCTTCTCGTCCTTGTTTAGCTGGATAATAATCTTTTCGGACCGACATCTCATTAAAACCAGCTTGAATATAAAGCGCTTGTGCACGGTTATTTGACCGCCTGACCTCGAGCACAATCAATACAGAAGAGCGCTGTTTTGCATAAGAAATGATCGTGTCTAAGAGCATCTTGCCGACACCTTGACCTTGGTCTTGTTGGCGTACACATATATTCAACAAGTGTATTTCATCTAGCACTTTTTGGACGATAGTAAAGCCAACTATTTCCTGAGCGGGGTTACAATAAACCCAAGCTTGATGCCCGGCTTTGAGACAGTCTTGAAAATTTTTTAAAGACCATGGAAATGCAGTGGCATGGCTCTCTATCTGCACCACGTCGATTAAATCGCTCTCCAGCATATCCCTTGAGGTCACGGTGTCTGATAACCGCATTGTTGATGACACCATTCTATTTATTAATCCGGTTGTTGGACCGATTTAGCCAACTGTAGATCATGCCATGCGAGCACTTTATGGTTGGAGTTTTGCAATAATTCATTCAATCCGAAGCTCACCACCGTTGTTAATGCTATCTGCGAGATAAAATGTGTTTCATTACGATATTGAGATACGCTTGCGCCAACACCAAAGTGTTGTTGGACAGCACGATCACCGAATAAAAGCAATGTTTTCCCAGTCAGGTCTACTGCTGCGCTAGCTGTCAGTGCTGCAACATCGGCTAGCGTGAGTACGCACATATCTTGGTATGACACCGCTATTGTCGACAACATCGCTTGTAATAGTCGTTGGGCTTGTGGACTATCCTCGCCATCATGACAAACTAACCACCTTGCGTCACTCATCCGTGTCAGTAATGCGTCATTGTCCACAACGTCGTGTTCAACAATAGTTGGCGCTGTACCCTCCTCTACGCTACGTAATAGCCAAACAGGGATGCCCATTTCTGCCAGTAGAGAGACTTGTCTGGAGTCGAACATCGTTAAACTTGTGGGTGTGCACGTTCAACGGGCTTGATCATTTTATTTAAAGCGTGAATGTAAGCTTTCGCCGAGGCAATGACAATATCAGTGTCTGCACCTTGCCCACTGACAATTCGCCCTCCCTTTTCAAGTCGTACATTGACTTCGCCTTGGGAATCTGTGCCGCTCGTAATATTATTTACCGAGTACAGTTGTAATTCTGTATGGCTTTGTACAATTTCTTCAATGGCGCGAAAAGCAGCGTCTACTGGACCACTTCCACTCATTTCTATTTGCTTTTCTTCATTGTCAACGGACAAGGTCATCTTAGCGACGGGTATTTCACCAGTCTCACTCGTGACTTTTAACGAAATCAATTTGACCCGTTCGTTATCAGAAACAACTGCCTCAGTGACCAAGGCTTGAATATCCTCATCAAAGACCTCATGTTTTTTATCAGCTAACTCTTTGAAACGTTGGAATATTTCATTCAGCTCCATTTCCGATTCAAAAGTAATGCCTAATTCATCTAACCGTGTCCTAAAGGCATTACGACCTGAATGCTTTCCTAAGACCATTCGGTTAGTGTGCCAACCGACATCCTCGGCACGCATAATTTCATAAGTCTCACGATTCTTTAAAACACCATCTTGATGAATTCCTGATTCATGTGCAAAGGCATTGGCACCGACAATCGCTTTATTGGGTTGAACAACAAACCCCGTAATCCCTGAAACCAGTCGTGATGCGGTCACAATCTGTGTTGCATCAATATTACTGTCACAGTTGAACAAGTCTTGACGTGTCCGTACAGCCATCACGACTTCTTCTAAAGCTGCATTCCCCGCCCGTTCGCCCAAACCATTAATAGTGCATTCCACTTGTCGAGCACCGTTCAACACTGCCGATAAAGAGTTCGCGACCGCCAAGCCCAAGTCATTATGGCAATGTACAGAAAAGATCGCTTTATCTGAATTGGGGATCCGTTCTCTTAAGGTATGAATTAAATGGCCAAACTGTTGTGGCACATTATAACCCACGGTATCAGGAATATTTAATGTGCTCGCACCCGCATCGATAACAGCTTCTAATATCCGGCATAAGAAGTCAGGATCGCTTCTACCCGCGTCTTCAGGTGAGAACTCAACATCGTCGGTATATCGTCTCGCACGTTGAACTGCTTTAACCGCATTCTCAATCACTTGTTCCGGCGCCATACGCAATTTCATTTTCATATGGATCGGTGACGTTGCAATAAAGGTATGTATTCTCGATGCATTGGCCCCTTTTAAGGCTTCACCGGCTCGGTCTATATCATTATCTAACGCACGTGCTAAGCCACAGATGCGACTGTCAGTAACGGCTTTTGCTACCGCCTGTACGGATTCAAAGTCCCCAATACTGGCTATCGGGAAACCCGCTTCGATAATATCCACCCGCATACGCTCTAAGGCTTTCGCAATGCGTACTTTCTCGTCCTTGGTCATCGAGGCGCCAGGACTCTGTTCGCCGTCTCTCAAGGTTGTATCAAAAATAATTAATTTTTCACTCATTATCCTGCTCCATTCTCGCAGACTTTTTAAAATATAGGGTTATGTATCGACAGTTGTGTCGATGAGGGTTCGTGCTAAGTCTGTATGCCACTAGGGCAGTCGTAGCAGGGGGTTAGCGTAAACAATAGCCGTGTCATTACATAACTGTACAGAATATGCAGTATTCGAGGTGTAATCGGTCGACTGAAGGCGCATAATCAATATTCTAGGCCGAAATCAAACGCTTGCCAAGCCTCTTTATTTATCCTGTTGTCGTTCGGTTTTATGTTGACGTAATTTAACCAAGGTGAAAACGGGTCCTGAGAACGCATAAATCAAGAAACCGCCAAATAAAATTAACGGCGGATCGATCGCAACCAAAGCAAAACTTAAAACCAGTACCAACATCACAACAAAAGGCACTTTACCCCGCAAGTCTAATTCTTTAAAACTATGATAGCGTAAGGTGCTGACCATCAATATGCCACAAGAGAAGGTGAGTATCAGCGCGACATTGGTGATAAATACTGGATCAAGCTGGTTATTGGTACCAGCCCATATCCAGCCAGCTAAACAAGCGGCAGCGGCAGGACTCGGTAAGCCTTGAAAATAACGTTTATCTTCAATACCAATTTGGGTATTAAATCTCGCTAAGCGTAATGCACCACAAGCAGCATAGATAAAGGCGACCATCCATCCAAATTTGCCCATACCTAATAACGCCCATTGATACATCACTAAGGCTGGCGCTAAGCAAAAGGATACCATATCAGCCAAACTATCATATTCAGCGCCAAATGCACTTTGTGTATTGGTTAAACGCGCAATTCGGCCATCTAAACCATCCATCACCATGGCAATAAAAATGGCAATCGCGGCGGATTCAAAATCCCCTCGTATCGCAGCAACAATAGCGTAGAAACCCGCAAACAATCCTGCTGTGGTAAACAGATTTGGTAATAGGTAAATTCCACGACTTTGGGGTTTTTTACTCTGGGCCATTGATATGGATATCCTTAAACAACATTGTGATGAGCAAAGTATGACATGCGTTGCTGATACAAACAAAACGGGGACGATTTACTTTCATAAATCGTCCCCGTCATGACTTGTTATAATTAATAATTAGTTCTTAGATTTATCAACAATTTTTTGAATCCAAGGCATCATTTCACGCAGCTTAGCACCTGTTTTTTCAATTGGGTGTTCGGCATTAATGTGACGCATTGATGTCATTTCTGGGTAACCAGATTGACCTTCGAGAATAAATTTCTTGGCGTATTTACCCTCTTGGATGTCTTTTAGCGCTTCACGCATCGCCCAACGGCTTTCTTCGTTAATCACTTTAGGGCCTGTTACATATTCGCCGTATTCAGCATTGTTAGAGATTGAATAATTCATGTTGGCAATACCGCCTTCATACATCAGATCAACAATCA
>JAIBDY010000027.1 GCA_024685995.1 Piscirickettsiaceae bacterium
AGTTGTGGCACGGTAAACCCCACCTGGAGCAAGACCAAATAGAAGAGCAGTGTGTTCACACACAGATATGGCCCGTATCGTTCTTGGGTAGGTTGCTTGAGGCAAACGGCAACGTTTGTCCTAGATGAATGATTGTTCTCGACAGAACCCGGCTTATCGGCCATCTCAAATTTTAATTATTCCCCATCAATAGTGGCAAAATAGCAGACGATGTTTGTTTTTGTTCACAATATAACCCCCCGCTACAGCGTTGTCTCCTGCGCTGCAACCCATCGCTAGATTAAATTAGGCAAACCCGATTTAATGGCTTTGATAAATAAAGGTGAAATGGTATGGTAACAGGCAGATAGGCTTGAAATATTGCTTGCATTCCATTCATAATCAGAGGGTTGATTCTTCTCCAAAGCGTGGTGTTGTTGCAATCGCTCAAACTAGCGCGTTCAATCACATTCGAAGAGGTCGTCACAGCTATCATTCCGCGGGTTAAATGAAATAAACCGATATGAAGACACAAGATAATAAGTTGTATATCGCATTAATCAGTATCCATGGTCTTATTCGGGGTAAGAACCTCGAGCTCGGACGTGATGCAGATACTGGGGGACAGACGCTCTATTTATTAGAATTGGCGCAAGCGTTGAGCGAGTTACCCGAGGTGGGGCAGGTAGATTTGTTCACGCGGCGCGTGGTCGATGACGCTGTTGACGATGATTATCAGCAACGTGAAGAACAGCTTCAAGCTAATTGCCGTATTGTCAGAATCGATGCGGGACCTGAACAATATATTGCCAAGGAGCAAATCTGGGAATACTTGGATACCTTTGCCGATAATATGGCCTTGTATTTTGCGGATAATAATAGACTGCCAGATGTCATTCATAGCCATTATGCTGACGCGGGGCTGGTCGGATCGCATTTAGCCAACTTGCACGGCATACCACTGGTGCATACGGGGCATTCCCTAGGTCGTGTTAAACGTAGTCGCTTATTGGCAAGCGGACTCAGCACCGAGAAAATTGAAGCGTTTTACAATATTTCTCGTCGAATTGAAGCAGAAGAATTAACCTTGGCAACGGCTGAGCGAGTGATCACCAGTACCCATCAAGAAATTGAAGAGCAATACGAGCTATATGATCATTATCAACCCGAACAAATGCGTGTTATTCCACCCGGGACGAACTTAAATTACTTCACTCCTCCTGTTGGCAATGAATCAGAATCAATTGAATACGCCTTGATGGTCGAGCATTTGAAGCAGCCGGATAAGCCTATTATTTTGGCGTTATCTCGGCCAGATAAACGCAAAAATATTGATACTTTGATAGAAGCCTTTGGACAATTTCCAGAATTACAAGTCTTAGCCAATTTAGTGATTATTGCTGGCAACCGTGAAGATATAGATGAGCTGGATTCGGGCGCGAAAGAAGTTTTTCACCAATTATTGGTCTCGATCGACAGACACAATCTTTACGGTAAGGTCGCGATGCCTAAACATCATCAACGCGATCAAGTCGCCATGATGTATCGTGCTGCCGCCAATAGTGGTGGTGTCTTTGTGAACCCCGCCTTAACAGAGCCTTTTGGCCTGACATTAATCGAAGCCGCCGCATCAGGATTACCCATCGTTGCGACCGAGGATGGTGGACCACAAGATATCATTGGCAACTGTCAAAATGGATTTTTGGTCAATCCTTTAGATGTTGAAGAAATTGCCAAAAGCTTATTATTGTTGTTAAAAGATAAACTGCTTTGGCAACGTTATGCTGGTAATGGTGTAACAGGCGTACGAGCTCACTATTCGTGGCAAGCGCACGCTAAAACCTATCTTAAGGTGATTAAACCTATTATCGCGCGTTCAGAACAGTTGATACGTAAACCAGTGCAAAGACGTGAGGCTTTGTTTTCCGATCGAGCGATTGTCAGTGATTTAGATCTGAACTTGATTGGGGATGAGCTGGCTTTGAAGGCGCTGATGACAACTTTACGCCAACATCGTAAAAGTACACAGTTTGCCGTCTGTACCGGACGACGTTTGGATGCGGCGCTGCGAGTAATGAAAAAACATAAGATCCCAGAGCCAGATATTTTAATTACCAGCAGTGGCACCGAAATTTATTATATTCCCGAACTCACTGCCGATGTGGCTTGGGCGAAACACATTGATTATCAATGGACACCGCATACTATCATCGCCTTATTAAAAGACTACCCAGGATTAAGTCGACAGCATAAAGGGGAGCAAAGCCGCTTTAAGATTAGCTACTATATTGATCCGAAAGTGGCCGATATAGAAGAGATAAAACGCTTGCTACACCAAGAAGAGCAGTCGGTCTACGTGCAAGTGGCTTTTGGGCAGTATCTTGATATTTTACCGATGCGGGCTTCAAAAGGGTTAGCCTTGCGCTATGTCGCTGAACGCTGGCAGATCCCATTAGAACGTATTTTTGTTGCTGGTGGTTCGGGGGCTGACGAGGACATGATGAGAGGTAATATGTTAGCTGCTGTGGTCGCGAACCGACATCATGAGGAGTTGTCCCAGCTCACTGAAATAGAAAGAATTTATTTTTCCAGCAAGCCTTATGCCGCAGGAATGTTAGAAGCTATCGAGTATTACGACTTTTTTAATACATGCAGAGATCCCCGGGGATTAAATACAACACTATGAGTCAACGCAGATTATTACTTTGTACCGATATGGATCGGACTGTGGTGCCAAACGGTACCCAAGCTGAACATCCGGATGCCCGTAAACGTTTTAAAGCTTTTTGCCAACATCCTGATATTACGCTGGTCTATGTAACCGGCCGTCATAAAGCGCTGGTTCAACAAGCAATTAAGAATTATTCACTACCAGAACCAGACTATGCGATTACCGATGTAGGCAGCAAAATTTACCGAATCAAGCAAGGTCATTGGACAGAGTTTACGGCTTGGCAGCAAGAAATTGCACCCAGTTGGCAAGGCAAAAGTCACGCTGAACTAAAATCATGGCTCAGCAAAATACCAGGGCTAAGTTTACAAGAAAGCCATAAGCAAAATAGTCATAAACTCAGTTACTATTTGCCGCTATATGCCGATAAAGAAACGGTGAAGGCGGCCATTGTCGCGCGCCTGCAAAAAGAAGGTGTAGAAGCAAGTGTTATTTGGAGTGTTGACGAGCCTAAAAAGGTTGGTTTATTAGATGTTTTACCGATAAACGCAACGAAGCTTCATGCCATCGAGTTTTTGCAGCAAGAGCTAGGTTATCGTCACGAAGAAACTATCTTCGCAGGGGACAGTGGGAATGATATGCCAGTGTTAAAGAGCGCCGTCCAGTCAATACTAGTAGCGAATGCGAGCGCCGAGGTTAAAAAGGCCGCCTTGCACTCTGTCGAGCAAACGGGCCTACAGTCCTCACTTTATCTTGCGCGTGCACAATACTGTGGTATGAATGCGAATTATGCCGCTGGCGTATTGGAAGGCGTAGCGCACTTTGCGCCCCAGTTTCAGGACTTGCTTAAGGCATGACGACCAGTAATAAAAAACAGATTGTTATTTTTGGCGAAGTATTATTTGACCGTTTCAGCTCAGGCGAAGAAGTGATTGGCGGTGCACCGTTTAATGTTGCATGGCACCTGCAAGCGTTTGGTGATGAACCTAAGTTGATTTCACGCATCGGCCAAGATAGCCAAGGCGACATCGTAAGACAAACTATGGCCAAATGGGGAATGGATATGGGGTTAGTCCAATCCGATCAGGAGCACCCAACGGGTCGGGTAGACATTACGGTGACGGATAAAGAACCGCATTACGAAATTGTGCCTGATATGGCTTACGACTTTATTTCACAGGTGGTGAGCGATGTGGTCACGAGTGGGGGTATGTTATATCACGGTAGTTTGGCATTGAGACAAGCGCAATCGAAACAGACATTTACACTGCTTTGCCAGCAAACGAGCTTGCCGACTTTTGTCGATGTGAACCTACGTTCTCCTTGGTGGACAAAGTCAGAGGTTGAAGGGTATTTACATCGAGCAAGCTGGGCCAAATTAAATCATGACGAGCTCAGGATACTCGGGTTTGAGTATACCAATATTGAGCGAGCGGCGAAACAACTACAAAGCCATTTTGATTTAGAACAAGTCATTATCACACGCGGTGAACAGGGTGCTTTAGTGTGTACAAAAACACATGAGATTGTGGCGGTTAAACCACCACAAGTGTCTACATTTGTCGACACGGTCGGGGCGGGTGATGCCTTTACTGCCCGCTATATTCATGGCCTATTGTCTGGCGAAGCCTTGAGCGAAAGCATTGACGCGGCGCAGAAATTTGCTATCAAGATCATTGGGCTTCGCGGTGCAACGTCAACAGACAAAGCGTTTTACCGGTAAAATAGCATTGCAAGTAGCACTCATTAAACATTCACACAAAGCACGCTGACACGAGCCATCTATATGTACGAACAAGTTTCACATACCTTACTAAACGATATTCTAAATCAAATCAAACCAGAGATTTCAAGTCAGGATCTACGGCATTTTTATACGCGACTCGGTGCTAATTTTTACGCAATTTATACGCTATTCGACAAATTATATGGCGATAGAGAGGATTTTAAACAACAAGCACAACACCTTGTTGAAGCGATGGCTAGACAATACATTAATCGTAGTGACAAGCTAAAACAGAAAGATATTAAAAGAGAGAAAGATTACAACTGGTTTTTAAACCAACAATGGGTGGGCATGGCGCTATACAGCAATGGTTTTGCAGGTGATTTGAAGGGGTTAAAATCGCAATTAAGCTATGTTCAAGAGCTGGGCGTGAATTTACTGCATATTATGCCTATTTTGCGTTGTCCAGAAGGCTTTAGTGACGGCGGGTATGCTGTCAGTGATTTCCGGCAGATTGATGCCAGAGTTGGCACTTTAACCGAGTTACATGAGTTGATAGAAGCGATGGAGCAACGCGAGATGTTGCTGACATTGGATGTGGTATTGAACCACACATCAGATGAACATGTCTGGGCGCAGGAAGCGCGTGCTGGTAACGCCGCTTACCAAGATTATTATTATACTTTTGAAACCCGCAATATTCCCGATATGTTCGAACAGAGCATGCCAGAAATCTTTCCAGAAACGTCACCGGGTAACTTCACTTGGGATGAAGAAATGGGACGTTGGGTAATGACGGTTTTTAACGAATATCAGTGGGACCTTAATTACAGTAACCCAGCAGTATTAATCGAAATGCTGGATATTATTCTATTCTGGGCCAATCAAGGTGTTGATATCTTACGTTTAGATGCGGTTGCATTCCTATGGAAAAAAATTGGCAGCACCTGTCAAAATGAACGCGAAGCCCATTTGATATTACAGTTATTAAAAGACTGTTGCCAAGTCACTTGTCCAGGCACGTTATTTATTGCCGAAGCCATAGTGGCGCCCGTTGAAGTCATCAAATATTTTGGTGAAGATGCAGTGGTTGCAAAGGAATGTGAGATTGCCTATAACGCCACGTTTATGGCGTTGATGTGGGATGCTATCGCTACCAAAAATGCTAACTTATTAAACCAAGGAATCAAGAGTTTACCGATCAAATTAGAAGGCGCTACTTGGCTTAATTACATTCGCTGTCACGATGATATTGGTTTAGGCTTTGACGATCACGATATCGCCTTGGCGGGGTATGACCCGGCTAATCACCGAAAATTCATTGTCGATTACTTTATTGGTAAATTTGACGATTCCCATGCACGCGGTGTGCCCTTTGGACAAAATGATAAAACGGGAGATGTCCGGATATCAGGCTCGTTAGCCTCTTTAATTGGCTTGCAATACGGTGTGGAAACTGGTGGTGAAGCAGCAACTGACAATGCCATTAAATCTATTTTATTATTGCATGGTTTGATTCTGTCGTTTGGTGGGATTCCGTTGATTTATTATGGCGATGAGCTGGGCACTTTTAACGATCATAACTATCTCAATGAGCCCGAGAAACAAGGTGATAGCCGTTGGGCGCATAGACCGAATATAGATTGGGATAAAGCGGCACAAAGGAATGTTCCTGGCACGATTGAGTTTAAATTGTTCAGCGCATTGAAGAGAATGATTGCGGTGAGGAAAGAAACAGAAGTCTTTGCCGACTTTAATAATCGCGAACTGTGTGAATCTGATAATCCGCATCTCTTTGTTTTTGGTCGATACAATATTTTCAAACCCAGTGAACAAGTCTGGGTTGTGGCTAATTTTGATCTCAAGCCGCAATCATTGTCGCTGACAGATGTGAAAGGTTGGGGGAGTGCTCAACCGGAACAATTCGTCGATTTATATACTGGGCAGAAACCGGATATATTCAATAATATGTTGGTGATACCTGGCCTGACTTTTTATTGGCTTACCGAAATGTAAGGAATGGCTTGCCTATACACGGGATAGCCGAAAATGTTAGCGGGTGTCGTTGTTTTGGGTTTTAAAACTAGCACAGTAGGCATACAATTATAAAAACGGTTTAGTACACACGATGCGACTGATTGTGAGTAAATGGGGTTGATGACGACTGAGTAAGCAATAAAAAGTAAAGCGAGAAAAGTGATAAATTAGTACTAAGGTACAGCTAGAACTGTTTTAAGGACAGTGATAGACTGCAAGAAAGATCATTGCGAGGAGTGGGAAATGGCTATTAAGACATTGAACTACAAAGCATCTTCCGAAATACAAGATGTGATTGATTCCTTAGGTCGAACCGAAGATATTAAGTTTTCGCCAGATGAAAAATATCTCGGTCTGACAGAATTTTTGACCGATAAGATCTTTATTTTTGAAATATCGAGGAAGAACGGCAGCGACTCTGAAATAGAGTTATTAAGTTGTGTTCAGATTATCTCTCAAGACTTAGCAGCACCCCATGGGTTTGATTTTATAGGAAGCCAACATTTCATCGTGGCCAATAGAAACGGCGGGGTGGTGATTTTTAAAATACCGACCGGTGTTTCAGGGTATCAAGAAATAAAACAGGCTCCGGTAAAATTTGTTTTTGGTAAAGTGTTCTTTGGTCGGATATTCACACCCGGTTCGGTCGCCGTATATCAAATTAAACAGGATCATTATCGAATTTTAGTTTGTAATAATAATGTCGATACCATTGTCGGCTTTGATATCACAATTAAAAGTGATGTGGATATTAGCGTTAAAAATAAAGGTGTCATCATTAAGAAAGGGTTAAACCTACCCGATGGCATTAGCGTTAGTGATAGTAAGAAGTGGGTGGCCGTCAGTAACCACAATGAAAACACTGTTTTAGTTTATCCTTTGTCCCCATTATTAAATAGATTTACATCTCCAGCTGCGGTGCTGACCGGCATTGCCTACCCCCATGGTTTACGTTTTTCACATGATGATAAACATCTATTTGTAGCAGATGCCGGTAGCCAATATATTCACGTATATGAAAGAAAAGATGGTAACTGGCAAAGTGGCTCCGGTCCGACTAAATCATTAAAAATGGTCACCAAAAAGAACTTTCTTAAAAAACCAACCGGCGAAGAAGGCGGGATAAAAGGGCTTGATATTACATTAGATAATAAGATGTTAGTCACAACGGCAGAGTATCAAGTACTAAAATTTTACTCAATTGATGAATTAATGAAAACTGAGACTTCACAGGAAGAACATGCAAAAATTCAGCAACAAGTAGAACACTATAAAACACTAGAGAAGAAAGTCCAGTTGGAACCTAGTTCCTTTGCGTAACTATAGATGAAGGAAGAATGAAGCTAGATTTCATCTTCTTTTCACTGGTTAGAAGCCACCTAAAAGGTGGCTTTTTTGTGTCAGGAATAAAGGGGTTAAACCGCTTTGCGCTGATTTGATAATTTTCGTTTTTAGAAGTAAAAATTCTGGCTCGAAAGCAGGCTTCAAAAGGAAGACTAAAATGATATCAAGTGGTGAGAATCTACTTTAACTTCCAGTTGCAGTTTTTTGATAGGAAAGTAGTCCTTCTGCTTCACTAAGATTCACTTCTTCCCACCTTAATAAAGCATCGCTAAGTCATTGTCCTGAAAAGGGGATTTTGTCTATTGTGATGCTTGACACACCCTTGCCTCACTCCTATAGTGTCAGAAAGTGGGTAAAAGTGGATCAAAGTGGATCGTTAGTTCTAGGAGAGCAATCAGTGTTTCGAGGCGTGGCAACATTTAATTTAGATGCAAAAGGACGGATGGCGATTCCTGCCAAATTCCGTAAGCATCTGGATGTCTGTTGTGAAGGCCGCCTAGTAGTCACGATTGATCATGCTGATCATTGTTTGCAAATGTACCCTCTTTCTGAATGGGAGCAAGTTGAACAAAAATTAGCTAGTTTACCAAGTTTAAATACCCAAGTCCGTCGCTTGAAAAGAATGTTGCTAGGTTATGCAACAGAATGTGAAATGGACAACAACGGCCGTATTTTACTTCCTGCAAAATTACGCGAGTTCGCCGGTTTAGAAAAAGGCACGGTCATGATAGGCCAAGGCAATAAATTTGAATTATGGAATGAGGACACGTGGAATAGCTTGATGGATGAGTGTTTAGAAGAAGACTTTGACGGTATTTTACCGGCAGAGCTCGAAAGCCTGTCCATCTAGCACGACCATGACTGAGCCTACTTCAGAACATGTGTCCGTCTTGTTAGACGAGACAGTGGCAGCATTGAATATTAAACCGAATGGGCGTTATATCGATGGCACATTTGGGCGGGGTGGCCATACGCGGGCTATTTTAGCGAATTTATCATCTCAAGGACGGGTGCTAGGTCTTGATAAAGATCCCGAAGCGATTACGGCAGGACAACGTCTCGCGGCAGAAGATGAACGGTTCACGATTGAACAATGTTCTTTTGCAACGTTGGCGGAAACAGTGAATGCAAGACTGTGGCAGGGGAAAGTGAATGGTATTTTACTGGATATTGGCGTCTCATCACCACAACTTGATATTGCCGACCGTGGCTTTAGCTTTCAAAAAGACGGTCCCCTAGATATGAGAATGAATCCAAATGAAGGAATGAGTGCAGCACAATGGTTGGCTCATGCTGATATGGATGAGATTGCGACTGTGCTCAAAACACTAGGTGAAGAACGTTTCGGTAAACGTATCGCGCGCGCGATTGTGGAAACACGCGAGGAGACGCCCTTAACGACAACGAAACAACTAGCAGACTTAGTTGATAAAGCCAGTCCGTTTAGAGAGAAAAATAAGCATCCAGCGACACGCACATTTCAAGCCATTCGCATTCACATCAATAATGAATTGGATGACTTGAGCGTGGTCTTACAACAAGCAATCGATGTCTTGGCTGTGGGCGGTCGTCTGGCGGTGATTAGTTTCCACTCTCTAGAAGATCGTATTGTGAAACGTTTTTTCCGAGATCAAGCCAAAGGCGATGATTTACCCTCACACTTTCCGATCAGAGCGGATCAACTGAATCCGTCTATCAAATTAGTTGGGAAAGCGATTAAAGCGGGTGAGACAGAATTAGCCCGTAACCCAAGAGCACGCAGTGCGGTGTTACGCATCGTGGAGAAGGTGGCATGATCATTCGTCACTTCACTAAACTGATAAGCGAGCACTTAGCACTCATTGTAATGTTGCTAGCTGTATTGGGTTCTGCGATTTCGGTTATCTATATTAAACATCAAAGCCGAGTCGAGTTCGTTGCTTTGCAACAGCTCGAGCAATATCGTGATCATCTCAATGAAGAGTGGGGTCGATTACTACTAGAACAAAGCACGTGGGCCAGCCCAGGGCGTGTTGAACACGAAGCGAAAACCAAATTGAATATGATTGTGCCGACGGCAGATCGCATTGTGGTGATTCATCGATGAGCCGCAGAGTAAAAGCCAATAAGCAAGTTGCGGTATGGCGCTTAAATTTATTGCGTTTGGTGTTGATCACTTTAGTACTTGGCTTGAGTTGGCGTTTGGCCGATATACAAGTGTTCAATCCTGACTTTCTCAGACACCAAGGAGATGCACGCCATTTGCGCAAAGTCCCTGTAGCGGCACATCGCGGTATGATTTTAGATCGGCATGGTGAAGCTTTAGCAGTAAGCACACCGGTACATTCTGTTTGGCTAAATCCTCAAGAGTTTAATGCGGATAAAACTCAACTAGCGAATCTGGCCAAAATGTTAGGCCTGAATACCAAGGCAATTAACAACAAAGTTGAACAAAATGCACATCGTGAATTTGTTTATTTGAAACGACGTGTCACGCCGGAGCTTGCGACCAAAGTCGATGGTTTAGATATTGCTGGAGTGGCATTGCAACGCGAGTACAAACGTTATTATCCAATGGGTGAAGTGACATCGCATCTGGTTGGTTTTACCAATATTGATGATATGGGGCAGGAAGGCTTAGAGTTGATGCATAACGATGTGTTAACCGGCGTATCTGGCTTGAAGCGTATGGTGAGAGATAGCCGTGGCAACTATGTGGAAGGCGGTGAGCAATTAAAACCCACGAAAGATGGTCAAAACATCCAACTGAGTATTGATTTACGGCTGCAATACTTAACCTATCAATCCCTTAAAGAAGCAGTGGCAGAGCATGATGCAAAATCGGGATCAGCAGTGGTTCTGGATATCCATACGGGGGAAGTCTTAGCGATGGTCAATCAACCCTCGTTTAATCCCAATAACCGCCATGGCTTGAAGAGTAGCGATTACCGTAATCGCGCCGTGACTGATGTATTTGAACCAGGGTCGACAGTTAAGCCTTTTACGATGTCTAGCGCGCTGCAATCTGGCAAGTTTAAACCTTCATCGGTGATTAACACCCACCCAGGCACATTCAGAGTCGGTGGTCATACGATTAAGGATTTTCGCGATTATGGTGAAATCGACATGGCAACATTGATTAAAAAATCAAGCAATGTTGGCGCCAGTAAAATTGCATTGGCAATGAAGCCTGGACAACTATGGCAGGATTTTGCGGCGTTTGGGATGGCAGAAGCAACGGGCGGCTATTTCCCGGGCGAAGCAATGGGTCGTTTGCCTGATCCAGAACAATGGCGCGAATTAGACCGTGCAACTTTGTCTTACGGTTATGGTTTAGCATCGACGGCACTGCAATTGGCTAGAGGCTATATGGTTTTAGCGAATGGCGGTATTTTGCAACCCATTAGCTTTATAAAACGTAGTGATGAACCCATGGGTCGTCGGGTGTATTCGTCTGATGTCATGAAGCAAGTTGTCTCGATGATGGAAGAGGTTGTCTCCGAAGGGGGGACGGCAACGCGAGCGGCGGTTGAAAACTACCGCGTGGCGGGTAAGAGCGGCACAGTGAAAAAAGCAAATAAAGGGGGGTATACCGATAAACAATATTTGTCACTTTTTGCCGGTATTATTCCTGCCAGTAAGCCTCGCTTAGCGATGGTCGTGATGATCAATGATCCGGCGGGCGAGGATTATTATGGTGGTTTGGTTGCAGGACCTATCTTTTCGAAAGTGATGACTGGGGCAATGCGTTTACTCAATATCGCGCCTGATGATCTGCCGGTTAATCAACTTCAAGTGGCGACCAACTAATGGCGACGCAGCTTATCAACAAATCGCTATTAACGTTATTAGTGGGCATGGTGAAAACACCATCATTGATCACAGATGCCGAGGTGACGAGCATCACTATGGATAGCCGACAGCTTGAGAACGATGCCTTATTCATTGCAACAGCGAAAACAATTGAGCACAGACAAGTGCATCTGAAGCAAGCGATTGCAAAAGGCGCGAAAGCCATACTGATCGACCAAAAGCTACCTTTATCAGATGCCGAGCAAAACTGTATCTCAGCGACAGCCGTTCAAGTGATTGCCGTTGTAGAATTAGACCGTAAGGTGAGTGAAATTGCAGCGCGCTTTTATGGCCACCCTTCACTCGCACTCACGGTGATTGCGGTGACGGGCACGAATGGTAAAACGTCGGTTAGTCAATTTATTGCCCAATGTTTAGAAGCATCAGGCAAACCTTGTGGTGTCATCGGGACTTTAGGTATTGGACGTCTGCAGGGGTTAACAGAATCTGGTATGACGACGCCTGATCCAGTTAGCATACAAGCGGCATTAGCTAAGTTCTGTCATCAATCAATCAACCATGTCGTATTGGAAGCATCTTCTCATGCCTTAGAACAAGGGCGTTTAAACAGTGTGGCTATCGATGTGGCGGTACTGACAAATTTAAGTCGCGATCACCTGGATTATCATCAAGATATGGCAAGCTATGCTGCTGCAAAACAACGTTTATTTGAATTTGCGAGTGTCAAAAACGTGGTCATCAATGCCGATGATATATTTGGACAAAGCCTTATCGAATCATTCGCCAATAAAAACAATATCAGGCTGATGACATACAGTCGTTTGACAACGAAAGCTTCATTAACCGTGACCGCGATTGATACCTCATTAAAAGGCCTAAACTTCACATTAATCAATGCGACCAAAGCTTATAAGATATGCAGCAAAATACTAGGTCAGTTTAATATCGATAATTTGTTGGCTACAGCAGGCAGTTTATTGGCCATCAATATGGCTGTCGAAGATGTGGCGCGTTTGCTCAGTCAGTGTTCAGCCATCAATGGTCGGATGCAAATGTTGGGCAATGATAAACAAGCCACGGTGGTGATTGATTTTGCTCATACGCCAGATGCCTTGGAGAAAGTATTGCAATCATTACGGGAACATCTACCAAACCAGGGTCAACTTTGGTGTGTTTTTGGTTGTGGCGGCGATCGTGATACCGGTAAAAGGCCGTTGATGGGTACCAGTGCTGATTTGTATGCTGATCATGTTGTGCTGACAGCGGATAATCCTAGAAGCGAAGATAATCAAGCGATTGTGGCGGCTATTCTTAAAGGGGTTCAGCAAGGTAGCCAACTGCATATAGAACATGATCGAAAGCAAGCGATTACTTACGCGATTAGTCATGCTAAGCAAGAGGATATTGTCCTTATTGCAGGTAAAGGCCATGAGCAATATCAAGATATTGCCGGTGTCAAACACCCGTTTAATGATATAGCCGTCGCTACACAGGCGCTTGCAGCGGCTAATGATGCCCAATCAGTAGCAAGAGGTGTGCAGAAATGACGGCGCCATTGACATTGCATTGTGCAGCTGAATTGTTAGGCTTATCTACATTCGATAAAGATGTGGCGATAACGGGCGCAGCCATTGATAGCCGTAAAGTGAAACAAGGTGATCTGTTTGTTGCGATTGTGGGTGAACATGTTGATGGTCATGATTATCTGGCTGCAGCACGTGAAGCGGGTGCCAGCGTCGCCCTCGTGTCGACATTACAAGATGATAGTTTGCCGCAATTGCAAGTCAACGATGTGGTGGCTGCTTTTGGTCAATTAGCGGCGTATTGGCGACAACAAAGTCACTGTACCGTGGTGGCAGTCACGGGCAGTAATGGCAAAACAACGGTCAAAGAAATGCTGGCGGCCATTTTGTCACAGACCCATCAAGTAATTGCGACCGCTGGCAATTTAAATAATAACTTAGGTGTACCGCTCACTTTATTTCGAATTCATGCCGATACCGATTACGCTGTAATTGAAATGGGGGCTAATCATGCTGGCGAGATCGCCACATTAGTGACCTTAGCAAATCCATTGGTCGCGCTTATCAATAATGTGAGTGACGCACATATTGCAGGATTCGGCAGTATAGAGGGTGTTGCCAAGGCCAAGGCAGAAATCTTCTCCAATTTACCCGAAGAGGGTGTGGGTATTTTTAATGCCGATATGCCGTATACCGAGCAATGGTACATCACGTTGAATGGTCAAAATAGTTTGACATTTGGCTTGAACCATCCTGCTGATATTGAAGCAACGGATTGTCAATCTCATGTCACAAACAGCCATTTCATGGTGAAAATTGATGAGGTGTTTCATTATATTAATTTACCATTACCGGGCCGACACAATGTGGCCAATGCGTTAGCCGCGATAGCAGTGAGCACAGCCTTATCAATTGATCCGAAAGATATGATTGCGGGTTTGGCGACGATAGCGAGTGTGCCACATCGTTTGCAACTACGTCAGGGTATTCAGCACGCCACATTAATTGATGATAGTTATAATGCCAACCCCGGTTCTTACCAACAAGCGATCGCCACATTACAGAGCTTTCCGGGTCAGCATTGGCTTGTATTGGGAGATTTTGGTGAATTGGGGGCAGACAGTGAGCGTATTCATAGCGATTTAGGCCGTAAGGCGAAATCAGCTGGCATCGAACGTCTATTCACGATCGGCGAACAAAGTCAATTAGCACAGATTGCTTTTGGCGACGGTGCCCAGCATTTCGACGATTTGAGCAGCTTGCAAAACACATTAGAATCAACGTTAAGCGAAGACGTGACGTGTCTTATTAAAGGTTCTCGTTTTATGCAATTAGATACGTTAGCAGATGCCCTTGCGAAGGATGGAGAACCCTGATGTTGTTATATTTGAGTGAATACTTAAGTCAATACCACAGTGGTTTTAATGTGTTCCAATATCTGACATTAAGATCAATTTTGGGCGTCATGACGGCCTTAGGGATTGCCCTAATTGTTGGGCCAACGATGATACGGCGATTGAGTTTCAAGCAAATAGGCCAAGTTGTACGTGAAGATGGGCCGCAATCGCATTTGAGTAAGTCTGGAACGCCAACCATGGGCGGCGCATTAATTTTAGTCGCGATTGCTGTGAGTACGTTGTTGTGGGCGGATTTGAGCAACAAATATATTTGGGTTGTGTTGCTGGTGACATTGATGTTCGGTGTCATTGGTTTTATTGATGATTACATCAAACTAGTACGCCAAGACCCGAAAGGACTGGTCAGCCGTTATAAATATTTTTGGCAGTCGGTGGTCGGTGCAGGCGCTGCAATATTCTTGTATACCACAGCCTCTGTCCCTGCTGAGACTGAGCTCATTATTCCATTCTTTAAAGATGTGGTTATCCCTTTGGGCGCCTGGTATATGCTGCTCACCTATTTGGTCATTGTGGGTAGTAGTAATGCGGTCAATTTGACCGATGGATTGGATGGTTTAGCAATATTGCCGACCGTGATGGTGGCTGGCGCATTGGGCTTATTTAGTTATTTGACGGGCCATTTTGAATTTGCACGCTACTTATCAATACCGTTTATACCCGGAGCAGGCGAGTTAACTGTTTTTTGTGCTGCTATGGTCGGATCGGGTTTGGGGTTTTTATGGTTTAACACGTATCCAGCCCAAGTATTTATGGGGGATATTGGTGCCCTAGCATTAGGTGCTGCATTGGGCTGTGTGGCGGTGTTAGTGAGACAAGAGCTGGTGCTACTGATTATGGGCGGTGTCTTTGTTATCGAAACGTTATCAGTGGTGGTACAAGTCGCCTCTTATAAATTACGAGGCAAAAGGGTTTTTTTGATGGCGCCGATTCATCATCACTTTGAATTAAAAGGTTGGCCAGAACCGCGAATTATTGTGCGGTTCTGGATTATTACGGTCTTTTTAGTTCTCGTCGGCATAGCGACGCTAAAAATAAGATGAGAACAATGGAACAAAAAATGACGCAGATGAAAGCATTCTTGATTATTGGTTTAGGACAAACAGGATTGTCGTGCGCGCGTTTTTTGGTTGGCAAAGGGCATGTTGTTGCGATGATGGATACGCGAAAAAATCCGCCGGGGCTAGACATTGTACAAAAGGAATTACCCGAGGTATTGGTACAAACGGGTAGTTTGAACATAGATGTTATGTTGAAGAGCGACATGATTATCTTGAGCCCTGGGGTTGATCCTCGTTTGCCAGAGATCGAAGCCGCCCGTGAGCAAGGTATAGAAATAATAGGCGATATAGAGCTTTTCACCCGTCATATCAATGAGCCAGTGATTGCCATTACGGGCTCAAATGGTAAAAGTACAGTGACCACAATGCTTGCAGAGATGGCGGTTATGGCGGGTAAGCATGTTCAAGTGGGTGGGAATTTGGGTACACCGGCGTTGGCGTTGATTACCGAACCAAAACCAGATTTTTATCTGCTTGAATTATCAAGTTTTCAATTAGAAACGGTATCAACACTAAATGCCCATGCTGCAGTCGTCTTGAATATTAGCCCAGATCATCTAGACCGGTATGATGATGTGCAACAGTATCAGAATGCTAAGGCGAAGATTTATGCTGGTACAGGCATCATGGTAATTAATCGTGATGATGAGTTGGTCAATAGTTGGTCATCGGAATGCCGTCAGCAAATCGGGTTTACATTACAGTCTCCAGCGGACAATGAATTTGGCGTTATCGAACAAGCGGGAATACGTTATTTAGCCTTTGGCCAACTAGTCCTAATGACCACGACTGATTTGCAAGTTACAGGTGACCATAATATTGCAAATGTGTTGGCGGCCTTAGCATTAGGTCAAGCGATGATGTTGCCATTGTCGGCGATGTTAGAAGCCGTTAAGCAATATCGAGGATTGCCGCACCGTTGTCAATTAGTCGCGCTCGATAACGGCGTACGATGGATTAATGATTCCAAAGCAACGAATGTAGGCGCCTGTATTGCTGCTATCAAAGGTTTAGTGTCAGAACGAAATATTGTTTTAATCGCTGGCGGGGTTGGCAAGGATCAAGCGTTTTCCGATTTGACCCCAGTTTTAACAGCAGACGTCAAAGCCATAATATTAATTGGGCAGGACGCACGACAGATCGCAGCAGTCACGCCTGAGACTGTTGTTCAACGCACGGCAGCGGACATGGCCGATGCCGTGAGACAAGCGCAGGTATTAGCGACCGAAGGCGATATTGTATTGTTGTCACCAGCGTGTGCGAGCTTCGATATGTATAACGGTTATGGTGAACGTGGCGATGCGTTTATGCATGCGGTTAAGGTACATTGTCATGAGTGATGCTGTGACGGTTAGGGATTTCGATAGCAAATTATTATTTGCGACAGGTGCACTGTTAATTATTGGCTTAATTATGGTGGGCTCAGCTTCCATTTCGATTGCAGATGGCAGACTAGATCAACCCTTATTTTATTTTAACCGCCAACTGTTATTTGCTTTGGTGGGCTTAGTAATAGCAGGGGTTGTCATTTCGGTAAGGCTATCGTATTGGCGTCAAATAGCACCGTTATTATTGATGGTTGGCGTCTTCTTATTAATTTTGGTTTTGATTCCAGGCATTGGTCGTGAAGTTAACGGCAGCAGACGTTGGTTACCACTAGGCCCCGTAAATATCCAAGTGGCAGAAATTATTAAGTTGTTTTCAATTATCTATGTCGCTGATTATTTACAGCGTCATCATGGGCAATTACATGGCTCATTCTTTAAAGTCTTCGGTCCCTTAATCTTATTGGGTGTGGCTGCAATATTATTATTGATGCAACCCGATATGGGCTCGGTCGTAGTGATTCTAGCAACGGTATTGGCTATGTTGTTTTTAGGTGGTTCACGTTTAGATGTGTTTGCCGCATTAATGACGATTTTCACCGTCTTGTTTGCTGCACTGGTTTGGTTCGCGCCTTATCGTTTACAACGGTTACAAACGTTTATGGATCCTTGGCAAGATCCCTTCGGTAGCGGTTTTCAATTGACGCAAGCCCTAATTGCTTTTGGGCGAGGCGATTGGTTGGGTGTTGGCTTAGGGAGCAGTATGCAAAAACTGTTTTATTTACCAGAAGCACATACCGACTTTTTGTACTCTATTTTAGCTGAGGAGCTGGGCTTGGTGGGTGCTTTGAGTGTCTTAATGTTATTTGCCGTGTTTATCTGGCGTGCGTTAGCAATTGGTCGGGCAGCAGAGTTGTCGGGCCAAGTGTTTGGTTCGCAAATCGCCTATGGCATTGGCATTTGGATTGGTCTGCAAGCTTGCGTCAATATGGGGGTCAATATGGGGGTTTTACCGACCAAAGGGCTGACCTTACCGTTGATGAGCTATGGTGGCAGTAGTTTAGTGCTGACGTGTATTGCCATTGCTTTATTATTCCGTGTCGATATCGAAACGCGTTTTCCTGAACAAGCTTCAGCAAGGATAAAACGCTAATGACGACGATCATGATTATGGCCGGTGGAACAGGTGGGCATGTTTTCCCTGCATTAGCGGTTGCTGATATTTTAAGTCAGCGCGGCATTCACGTCACATGGATGGGGACAGCAAGAGGTATTGAATCTCGTTTAGTGCCGGAAGCGGGTTACACATTGAATTTAATTAGCGTACAAGGTCTACGAGGCAATGGTTTGATGGGGTGGCTAACAGCACCCTTTAAATTAATTAAAGCCGTTGTCGAAGCGATGCGCGCACTCAACAACAACCAAGCAGACATCGTTTTAGGCTTAGGCGGTTTTGCATCAGGCCCTGGTGGTGTGGCTGCATGGTTGTTAAGGAAACCGATGGTGATCCATGAACAAAATGCCATCCCAGGCTTAACTAATAAACTATTGTCAGGCTTAGCAGACAAGGTGTTACAGGGTTTTCCAAATAGTTTTAAAGCGTCAACACAGGCTGAATGGGTTGGCAATCCAGTCAGGGCCAGCATTGCAGCATTAGTCGAGCCGACGTTAAAGTCGCGAGACACTAACAGTATTAACGTATTGGTACTTGGGGGTAGTTTGGGTGCGAAGGCATTAAACCAAACTTTACCCAAAGCGATAGCATTAATAGGTGAAAGCAGAAACCTTAAGGTGAGACACCAATGTGGTGTAAAACACATTGAAGATTGCCAAGATCATTATCAGCAAGCACAAGTTGAAGCAGAAGTGACGGCATTTATTGATGATATGGCGGCAGCATATGCATGGGCAGACATTGTGGTTTGTAGAGCTGGCGCATTAACGATTGCTGAGATTTCCGCGGCTGGCGTCGCCGCGATATTAGTGCCATACCCATATGCTGTAGACGACCATCAAACGCAGAATGCAGCGGCATTAGTCGATGTTGGTGCTGCAGTGATAATCGATGAGTCGATATTTAATGCACAAATACTAGCAGACGAAATCATGGCGTGTACCATCAGTAACAACAAACTATTTACAATGGCAAAAGCAGCAAAAACACAAGCAAAGCCGGAAGCAGCCACCACAATCGCAGATATTTGTATGGCGGTGAAACATGGATAAATTAACGTCAGCAATGCAAAGTCGTATTAAACATATCCATTTTATCGGTATTGGTGGGGTCGGCATGGGAGGTATCGCCGAAGTGCTGCTCAATTTGGGTTATCAAGTATCTGGAACAGATTTACGTGAGAATGCCCTGATCGCACATTTACGTACACTAGGTGCGACGGTGATGATAGGCCATGATGAGCAACACCTGTCGGGTGCGAATGTGGTGGTGGTATCAACAGCGATTGATCAAGAAAACCCGGAATTGATGGCAGCGAAACAACAACGTATTCCTGTCGTCCCACGGGCCGAAATGTTAGCCGAGTTGATGCGTTTCAGCTACGGCATCGCAGTTGCAGGCACACATGGTAAAACAACAACAACGAGCTTGATTGCAGCTTTACTGAGTGAGGGTGAGTTAGACCCAACGTTTGTGATTGGTGGCCGGCTTAATAGTGCAGGTAGCAATGCCCGATTAGGGAGCGGCCGGTACTTAGTCGCCGAAGCAGATGAAAGTGATGCGTCATTTTTATACTTGCAACCTGTTATTGCTGTGGTGACAAATATTGATGAAGATCATATGGCGACTTATGATGGCGACTTTAATAAATTAAAAGCGACATTCTTAGAGTTTCTACATCATTTGCCATTCTATGGTTTAGCGGTCATGTGTATCGACGACCCTGTCGTGAGAGAATTGTTGCTAGATATCACGCGACCGGTGATGACATACGGTATGGCTGAAGATGCTGATTTTCGGTTATCAGATTTACGTCAAGCCGCTGGGCAAAGCCACTTCACCGTCACCAATCAAGCGACCGGGCAAGACTTTGTTGTGACACTCAATATGCCTGGCTTACATAATGCATTGAATGCGGCAGCGGCCATAGTTATAGCACGAAATTTAGGCGTGTCGGTCGATGCGTGTCAACAAGCGTTGAATCAATTTTCAGGGATTGCACGCCGCTTTAATATTATCGGCGATTTGCAAGTTGATAATGGCAAAGCCTTATTGGTGGATGATTATGGTCATCACCCGACCGAGTTGGCGGCCACCATCGCCGCGACGCGAGCTAGCTGGCCAGATCGGCGGTTGGTAGTGTTATTTCAACCACATCGTTATAGCCGAACGCGTGATCTGTTTGATGATTTTGCACAAGTGCTATCCAGCGTTGACGTGTTGTTAATGCAAGAGGTTTACCCAGCCGGTGAGAAAGTGATCGCGGGTGCGGATAGTAAGAGCCTTTGTCGTGCGATTCGATTGCGTGGACAAGTTGAGCCGTTATTTGTGGAAGACAATACCGCCTTATTCGAGATCCTACCAAGCCTACTACTCGATGACGATGTGTTAGTGACCATGGGTGCGGGTGATATCGGCAATACATCGCGCGACATCGCAAAAATCTTAGGAGGTCACACCGTATGAGTGCCGACTTTCTAAACCTACGCGGTGAGTTACTGGTCAATGAATCTTTAGCGAAATATACCTCATGGCGTGTTGGTGGCATTGCACGTCAATTGTATCGACCGAGTGATAAAGCAGATTTGGCGGAGTTTTTATCGCAGTTACCCGAAGCAGAACCGCTATTGTGGCTTGGCTTAGGTAGCAACTTATTGGTTCGAGATGGTGGTTTTGCTGGCACAGTGATTTCAACAGCCGGTATATTGCAAGACTTTAAAGTGAATGCGTCATCAATTGAAGCAGAAGTCGGCGTTTATTGCAGTAAATTAGCCAAACAAGCTGCTCGAGCAGGCTTAGCAGGTGCGGCATTTTTAGCGGGTATACCTGGGACATTGGGCGGTGCCTTGGCAATGAACGCCGGCGCACACGGCTCGGAGACTTGGTCGTTGATAAGTGATGTGACGACGATTGATCGCCAAGGCCAGTTTCATCATAGAACGCCAGAAGCTTTTAATGTCAGTTATCGTCATGTTGAACTCCCAAACGAAGAATGGTTTGTTGCCGCGACAATCGATTTAGAAGCTGGGGATAAGGACCACGAAACAGCCGAGATCAAGGCGATTTTAAAACGACGAAATGAAACCCAACCAACAAATCAACCTTGTGCAGGTTCTGTGTTTAGAAACCCAGAAAATGACTTTGCGGGTCGTTTGATTGAAGCCTCAGGTTTAAAAGGGCTGACGGTAGGTGGTGCCACGATTTCTGAAAAGCATGCCAATTTTATTGTGAATATGGGGAATGCATCGGCGGCTGATATTGAAGCTTTGATTTTCTTGGTGCAGCAAAAAATCGATTTAGAACATGGTGTTTTGTTACAACCCGAAGTCCATATTGTTGGCGAGGTGGCGTAATGACAGCGACTATACAGAAATTTGGCAAGGTAGCCGTATTAATGGGCGGACGTTCAGCAGAACGTCAAATTTCATTACGTAGTGGTGAAGCGGTTTTGGCCGCGTTGCAGAGCCAGGGCGTTGATGCTCATAAAGTCGACGTGAGTCGTGATATTGCCCAACAGTTAACACAAGGACAATTTGATTGTGCCTTTATTGCCTTACATGGCCGCGGTGGCGAAGATGGTGAGATTCAAGGCGTTTTAAATTCGTTGGCGATCCCGTATACCGGCTCGGGTATCACGGGTGCAGTATTATCGATGAACAAAGCGCTGAGCAAAGATATCTGGCAGCAGTCAGGTTTACCGACAGCGAGCTTTTGTCATGTCAATAAAGAGACCGAACCGCAAGCGGTGATCGACAAACTTGGTTTACCACTATTTGTCAAACCCGTGAATGAAGGGTCGAGCATCGGTATGACGAAAGTTGTTAAAGCCATGGCGTTGAAGGCCGCCATTGACAGTGCATTGGTTTATGACGACGAAGTGATCGCGGAACGTTGGATCGATGGCAACGAATATACTGTCGCGGTATTGGGGCAAACAGCCCTACCTGTTATCCAACTAAAAACGCCTAATGACTTTTATGATTATGATGCGAAATATGAAGCTAATACCACCGAGTATTTATGTCCTGCGGGTTTAAATGAGCAAGATGAAGCGGAGTGTCAAGCATTGTCATTACGTGCCTTTGCCGCTTTACGGATGACCGGCTGGGGGCGAATCGATCTGATGCGTGATGGGGCTGGACAGTTTTATTTATTAGAAGCGAATAGTATTCCCGGCATGACAGACCACAGTTTAGTGCCAATGGCCGCGAAACAGGCGGGGTTGAGTTTTGAACAATTAACAATAGAAATTCTTGCAACCAGTATGAATAAGGCAGACAGCTAATGGCCAGAGCCGTCAAACGAGGGGCAACAAGGAAGCCAGTTCGCAAGGCTAAAAAAGTGATTGCTTGGCACTATATTGCTCGCCAAGGCGCGTTGCTAATGGGCTTGCTTATCGTTGTCTTGATGGTTTGGACATTTCGTCAAAGTCAGGTGTTGCCAATCTTGCATGTGACGGTTGAAGGGGAATTCAACCATGTTGATAAAGCAGTATTAGTAGAAGCGGTGAAGCCGCACACGCGTGGTAGCTTTTTAAGCATCGACGTTGCCAAGATCAGTCAAGCTGGCGAAGCCTTACCATGGATCAGACAAGTTCAAGTCAGACGGGTTTGGCCAGATAGTTTGCACTTGGTTGTTGAAGAGCAAGTACCTGTGGCGCGATGGAAAAATACGAGTTTAATGAACAAAGAAGGGCAAACATTTTCTTCATCAAATAATAATGTGATAGCACAACTGCCCACGATAGATGGGCCAGAAGCCAGTCAAGCCATGATGACAAAACGCTACTTAGTAATGCGCAAAGTATTGCAGCAGCATAATCTTGAAATACAGTCATTAGTGATGGATAACCGGCGTGCTTGGAATATGGCTCTAACGAACGGCATTCACATTGTGCTTGGACGCGAGGACAGTGAGCAGCGGTTTCAGCGTTTTTTACGTGTTTATAGCGACGGGTTACAACATTATCAATCGCAGATTGCCGAAATGGATATGCGTTACCCAAATGGCTTATCGGTAATTTGGAAACCAGGTCAAAAGCCTGATTTTAACGGAACAGTATGATGACGAAAAAAAGTGATAGAGATTTGATTGTTGGGCTAGATATTGGAACATCTAAAGTGGTGGCAATTGTTGCCGCGCCAGTATTAGATGCTGGACCGAACGATAATAAATTAGAGATTATCGGTATTGGTAGCCATCCTGCCCGCGGCATGAAAAAAGGGGTGGTCGTCAATATCGAATCGACAGTGCAGTCGATCCAACGTGCGGTAGAAGAAGCCGAGCTCATGGCGGGTTGCCAGATTCATTCTGTTTATGCCGGTATTGCTGGCAGCCATATCCGAAGCTTGAACTCACATGGCACGGTTGCAATCAAGGATAAAGAAGTCACTCAAAGCGATGTTGAGCGCGTATTGGATGCAGCGAAAGCGGTCCATTTTCCTGGAGATCAGCAGTTACTTCATGTCATGCCGCAAGAATACATTATTGATAATCAAGAAGGGATCCGGGAACCCATTGGTATGTCAGGAGTGCGTCTCGAAGCGAAAGTGCATTTGATTACAGGCGCGGTGAGCGCTGCTCAAAATATCAGTAAATGTATTGAGCGTTGTGGTTTGTCAGTTGATGGCATCATTTTGGAACAAATGGCATCGAGTTATTCGGTGTTAGAACAAGATGAAAAAGAACTGGGCGTGTGTTTGATTGATATTGGTGGCGGCACAACGGATATTGCGGTGTATGTCGATGGCGCTATTCGCCACACCGCTGTCATTCCTATTGCAGGCGATCAAGTGACAAACGACATTGCCGTTGCGTTAAGAACGCCCACGCAATATGCCGAAGAAAGATCGGAAGAGCACACGTCTAGGGAAAGAGTGTA
>JAIBDY010000023.1 GCA_024685995.1 Piscirickettsiaceae bacterium
GAGGGTCGGGGGTTCGAACCCCTCAGCACCCACCAGAAAAAATGGAGCGGTAGTTCAGCTGGTTAGAATGCTGGCCTGTCACGCCGGAGGTCGCGGGTTCGAGTCCCGTCCGCTCCGCCAAATTCGAATAGAGAGGCGCATCTAATGCGCCTTTTTTTTTGCTTAAATATTAGCTAATGAAGAATTTTCTCGTAGGTTACCCCTTATGTTGCATTTCATTCGTGAACGGGCCCAAGGTTGGGTTGCTTGGTTTATTGTTGGGTTAATTACTATCCCCTTTGCTTTATGGGGTGTGAATTCCTATCTAACAGGGGCATCTGATGTCGTCGTCGCCAGCGTGAATGGTGAACCGATTAAACAAACTGAGTTTCAACGCGCTTTACAACAATACCGCGAGCGGATGAGACAGAATATGGGTGATAACTTTGATCCGAGCTTATTTGATAATCAAAGTACGAAACAACAGATACTAGATGGGTTAATCGTCCAAAAATTGCTCTATGGCGCGAATCAGACATTAGGACAACGTGTTTCAAATAGTGAAATTAATCGCGCAGTACAGCAGACGGCAGCGTTTCAGGTCGATGGCCAATTTAATATTGATCGCTATAAAATGCTGCTTTCTCGTGCTGGTTTCTCTCCCGCTAGTTATGAAGCACAATTACGTATCGATCTATTGGGTAGAGAGTTAAGTCGGAGTATTCAAGGTTCTGCTATCGTCACGGCACATGATATTGAACATTTATTACGCCTTGAAAAGCAAAAACGTAAGATTGCATACGGCATAGTTGATGCTGAGTCGTTGGCTGCCGATATCACGATCAGTGATGATGATGCGAAAGCTTATTACTCTGAGAACAAGATGCGTTACACCACGCCAGAGCGGATGTCTGTCAATTATATTACGCTGTCTATCGCAAATTTAGCACAATCAATTACCGTTGATGATGCGATGTTGCAACAGTTTTATACTGACAATACTAATCAGTTTATGAGTCCCGAGCAGCGCAGAGCTAGTCATATCCTGATTGAAGGTGATGCTGAGCAAGCATTGAAAATATTGACAGCTGTAAAGTATCGTTTGTCTCAAGGTGAGAACTTTGCTGCTGTCGCAAAAGAATTATCACAAGATGTTGCGTCCGCAGTGAATGGTGGTGATTTGGGCTTGTTGCAACGCGGCATGATGGATGATGAGACCTTTGATGCGGCATTATTTGGTTTGGCTGAGGTGGGTGATGTCAGCGAGGTTGTCGAAACCGAGTTTGGTCATCATTTAATTCAATTGACCGAGATCCAGGCTTCAAAGGGTAAAAGCTATGCTGATGCCAAAGCTGAAATTGAATCAAGCTACCGTCGTCAAGAAGCGGAACAGTTGTTTTTTGAACATGCAGAACGGTTAGCTGAATTAAGTTATGAAAACCCAGACAGCTTGGATTTAGCTGCCGAAGAGTTAGGTCTTGAAATTCAATCATCTACCCTCTTTAGTCGCGAAGGCGGGGAAGGAATTGCTGCGGATCCTAATGTTGTCAATATTGCATTTAGTGATGATGTTTTAGTGGAAGATCTGAATAGTACGGTGATCGAGCTTTCTGATTCGCATTTGCTTGTGCTACACAAAAAAGAGCATGTTTTAGCCAGTCAATTACCATTCGATGCTGTTTCGGCTGAGATTAAAACACAGTTGAAATCTTTGCGCGCACAACAAAAAGCAGTAGAGGTGGGTGATGCGCTATTGACTAAGTTACAAGCGGGTAGCGAAGCGACATCGTTATTTAAGACAGGACAATGGCATCCCGAGGCGGTTATTGAACGTAGTGCAACCGCTTTAGACCGATTCATTTTAGATAAAGTCTATGCGATGCCAAAACCGACGTCATCAGCCGTTTACCAAGGATTGACGGCCAGTAATGGTGATTACGTTGTTGTGAAGTTGACTGCAGTGATTGAAGGGGATATTGAAGACGCGTCAGCGCAGGATAGAGCCGGTTTAGCAGCGTATCTTGAAAGAAGCTATGGTGACAGTGCGTTAGAAGCTTTTCTTGCTAGCTTAAAAGCGGATGCAGATATTGAGATATCACAAGAATATTTAAATTAAACGGTTGAGATAGCCCTAACAAAAAAGGCGCCTACGGCGCCTTTTTTGGATTTATGAAGTGGTTTTACTTATCCCCGATACCGATAATGTTATAACCGGCATCGACGTATGTGATTTCACCGGTCACACCAGAAGCCAAATCAGAGCATAAGAAGGCAGCGACATTACCTACTTCATCAATGGTGACGTTGCGACGGAGTGGTGAATTACGTTCACCGTAAGCAAGCATTTTGCCAAAATCCCCGATACCGGCAGCGGCTAAGGTCTTGATTGGGCCAGCAGAGATAGCATTAACGCGAATCCCTTCTTCACCTAAGGAATAGGCCATATAACGCACATTGGCTTCCAAGGCGGCTTTGGCAACCCCCATCACATTATAGTTTTCAATAGCTCGGACTGCGCCTAAGTAACTCAGGGTTAATAGCGCGCCATTACGACCAGCCATCATCGCTTTGCCTGCTTTCGCTAAAGCAGCAAAACTATAAGCGCTAATATCATGCGCTAGCGCAAAGCCTTCGCGGGTGACACTATCAACGTAGCTGCCTTGCAGTTGTTCTCTTGGCGCAAATCCGACAGAGTGAATGATAATGTCGAGACCATCCCAATGCTGACCTAGTTGTTCGAAAACCTGATCAATTTGCTGGTCGCTTGCCACATCGCATGGAAAAAGTAATGCAGGATCAGATCCACATTGGCCAGCAATTTTTTCAACACGTGATTTGAGTTTGTCAGTTTGATATGTGAAGGCGATTTCAGCACCTTCACGTGCCATCGCTAGTGCAATACCAGCTGCAATTGAACGTGGGCTGGCAACACCAACAATTAATACGCGTTTGCCTTGTAAAAACGCCATGGACTGTCTCCTAAAATTAGCAAATAAACGGATAAAACCCGTCTAGTTTACCTGTTTCTGAAACGGGCAGTAACCCTATGAACTGTTTATAATAACGTCACTATTGAAAATGGGTTTGGCTGATGATGCGTTTTTTATCATACTTTTATATTGTTCTCTTCTTGAGTCTAACGGGCTGCGAGTTTAATGCGATTAACTCGCCCTATCCTGGAGAGCAAGCAAAACAGAATATTTTATATAGTTCGTTTACCTTACGGCCCAAGCATCTTGATCCTGCACGGTCGTATAGTGCTAATGAGTCGAGCTTCACCGGGCAAATATATGAGCCGCCATTGCAATATCATTATTTGAAGCGGCCTTATGAACTGATACCACTCACGGCCACATCCTTGCCGACAGTGGTGTATCTTGATGCGGCAGGGAAGCCATTATCTTCCCAAGATGAGACTGCTGACGTGGTTTATAGCGTGTATACGATCACCATCAAACCGAATATCCGTTTTCAACCGCATCCAGCCTTTGCAAAAAAGGCTGATGGTGATTTTTTGTATCATCACCTCGAGCCACAGCAACTTGAAAGTATCTCTACTTTGTCAGACTTTGAGGTGCGAAGTAGTCGAGAGTTGACTGCAGCAGATTATGTCTACCAAATAAAACGCTTAGCGAGCCCAGAAATACATTCACCCATCCTCGGGTTGATGAGCGAGTATATTGTGGGCTTAGGCGATTATGCTGAACTGCAACGGACGCGGCTGAAGCAAGGCCAAACGCTCGATTTACGTGGTAACGAGATCGCGGGCGTCAAAGTACTCGATCGTTACCGCTATCAAATTAAAGTATTCGGTAAATACCCACAATTGCGTTATTGGTTAGCGATGCCATTTTTTGCTGCGGTACCTTGGGAGGCAGATCAATTCTACCAACAAGCGGGCTTGATTCAACGCAATATCACTTTAGATTGGTTTCCCGTTGGCACGGGACCCTATCAACTGACAGAAAATGATCCGAATAGCCAAATGGTCTTGGAAAAAAATCCCTATTACCGCGATGATTATTATCCTACTAGTGGTGAAGTGTCTGACGAGGCACAAGGGTTACTGGCCGATGCCGGTAAAAAGCTGCCGTTCGTGGACAAGGTGATTTTTTTATTGGAAAAAGAACAAACCTCTTACTGGAATAAGTTTCTTCAGGGTTATTATGATGTTAGCGGTATAAGTTCCGATAGTTTTGAACAGGCAATTCAAGTCGGCAGTGGGGGGGAGTTCGGTCTCAGCCAAGAAATGGCTGATAAAGGCGTGCAGTTAAGAACGGCAGTCGGCACATCAACATTTTATATTGGCTTTAATATGCAAGATGAAGTGGTTGGTGGCAACTCAGCACAAGCTCGAAAGTTACGGCAAGCAATTTCGATTGTGATCGATTATGAAGAATATATTTCTATTTTCTTGAATGGTCGAGGTATTGCTGCCCAAGGCCCAATACCGCCGGGCATCTTTGGCTATCATGACGGAGAGGCTGGTATCAACCACAAAGTTTATCAATGGCAAGGTCAGCAAGCAGAGCGGCGCTCAGTTAACGAAGCTCGCCAACTCTTAGCGGAAGCGGGATATCCTAATGGCCGCGCGGCGAAGAGTGGTGAACCGTTAACTTTATATTTTGATGTGCCAGCCAGCGGACCTGAAGCACGATCACAATTTGATTGGCTACGAAAACAATTTCAAAAATTGGGCGTGCAATTGGTGATTAGGAGTACCGACTATAATCGTTTTCAAGATAAGATGCGGAATAGCCAAGCCCAAATTTTTCAATGGGGCTGGAATGCAGATTATCCCGACCCAGAAAATTTCTTGTTCTTACTCTATGGCCCAAATAGTAAAGCGCTATCTGGCGGGGAAAATGCGGCGAACTACCAAAATCCAGCGTTTGACCGTTTGTTTGAGCAAATGCGGGTGATGCCAAATAATGCAGAGCGTCAAAAGCTGATCGATCAAATGCTCGTCTTGTTAACAGAAGATGCCCCTTGGGTATGGGGATATCACCCAAAACAATTTTCGCTCTATCATGCATGGAATCGCAATGTAAAACCCAATTTGATGGCGAATAACACGATGAAGTATCGCCGAATTGAGCCGGAAAAACGTTTTGAACTTCAGCAAGTCTGGAATCGGCCGCTACTATGGCCGTTAGTGATTCTATTTTTGATTGTTATTTTGCTGATTCTGCCAGCAAGTTGGGTTTATTTTAGAAAAAATCATAAGAAAATGGCTTTAAAGTGAGCTGGGTTCAAGATTTTTTAATTGGCATTGGGTAAAATTGTCTTCAGACTTTATATCGAGACTTAAGACTGATGAGGTATAGGAAGGGTGATTGAGTGGATTTAGCTACACTGATTGGTTTTATCGTTGCATGGGTCTTGATTATTGCTACGATCGCGATGGGATCCGGTGCGATTGTCTTTGTTAATGCACCTTCATTTATGATCGTACTGGGTGGCGCTTTCGCTGTTGTTATGATGCGTTTTACCTTAGCACAGTTTTTGGGTTCGTTTAAAACGGCGGCAAAAGCCTTTTTGTATAAATCCGAATCCGCAGAAGAATTGATATCTGCCGTTGTTGAGTTGGCTACTGTCGCCCGTAAAGAAGGTTTATTGGCGCTAGAGGGCAGAGAAATTGCTAATCCCGTCCTTGAAAAAGGTATTATCATGCTGGTCGATGGTCATGAACCAGCCATAGTGCAACGTGCGCTGACAACCGAGATGAATGAGACCGTCGCCCGACATAGTATTGGTCAAGATATTTTCAAACAAATAGGTGATGCTGGCCCAGCGATGGGGATGATTGGTACGCTGATTGGCCTAGTACAAATGATGTCGAATATGTCTGACCCTAAATCGATTGGGCCAGCGATGGCCGTTGCATTGTTGACGACCCTATATGGTGCCATGTTAGCCAATATGTTTGCCTTACCAGTATCGGACAAGTTAGCTTTACGCAGTGCCGAAGAACAACTCAATAAAAACATCATTATTATGAGTGTGCTCGGCATTCAGGAAGGTCAAAACCCGAAAGTATTAGAAGAATTACTTAAAAATTACCTTCCAGCGTCGAAGCGTGATGTCGCCGGTGGTGACGTGGGTGAAGTCGCTGAATAATGAATGACGAACCTGAACATAAGCGCCAAAAAGAGGGATTACCTGCCTATATGGCTACCTTTGCAGATTTGATGGCTCTGCTATTGTGCTTTTTTGTTTTATTACTGTCTTTTTCTGAAATGGACGCCTTGAAGTATAAGATGGTAGTCAAATCACTGGATAATGCTTTTGGTGTGCAACGAGAAATTGCGGCGAATGCTATACCCAAAGGGACTAGCATCATCGCGCAAGAGTTTAGTCCGGGCGAACCACGACCAACGCCTTTAAAAGCATTACGACAAGATACGATCGATGAGACCAGAGACGCCCTAAAGGTGGAGATGGACTCTGAGGCGTTTGCCAAACAACAAGCACAAGCCATCGCGGAACAAGCAGACAAATTCAAAGTAGCGTTAAGAACGGAAATTGATGAGGGCTTGATCGATGTTGAAACGGAATTGCAGCGAATTGTGATTAGGATCAGGGAAAAAGGGTCATTTCCATCCGGTGATGCTAGGCTAAATCGTGGTTTTCTACCTATTTTGGCTAAAATACATGACGTTTTAGTGCATACCGATGGTAAAATAGCTGTCGCGGGTCATACGGACAATGTCCCAATTAGCACGCCGCGTTACCGTTCCAATTGGGAGTTGTCGACGTCGCGAGCAACATCGGTTGTACATGAATTTTTAAAAACGAGCAAAATACCGGCTAATCGCTTCGTATTAGAGGGATATGCGGAGACACAACCCCTGGTCCCGAATGATACGTCAAAAAATCGTGCTAAAAACCGTCGGGTAGAAATTATTGTGCTGAAATCAGCCATGAGAGAAGGATTGACGCGTTCTATTGACCAGCTCAATCAAGATTATGAGTCTGTAGAGGGTGAAATTACGGATTTTCGGCGCGAATGATGATAACGTTGATTGAAAATATTAATCGGTCTGATGTGAACTTTGACATGACAGACTGTTTTCCACATACAAAAAGAAAGACGATTTAATGCAAGCATTTACAGTAGAACAAGGTATTGTCATTCCATTGGATAGGCCAAATGTCGATACCGATGCCATCATTCCAAAACAATTTTTAAAATCTATACAACGTACCGGATTTGGCCCGAACTTATTTGATGAGTGGCGCTATCTCGATTTGGGTATGCCTGGGCAGTCATGTAAAGACCGACCTATCAACACCGATTTTGTGCTGAATCAACCTCGTTACCAAGGCGGTAATATTTTACTCGCCCGTGAGAACTTTGGTTGTGGCTCGAGTCGTGAACACGCCGTATGGGCCTTAGAAGATTTTGGTATTAGAGTCGTCATTGCCCCGAGCTTTGCAGACATTTTCTTCAATAACACCAGCAAAAATGGCATTTTAGCGATAGTGTTAGAAGAAACGGTTATTGATAGTCTCTTTACAGCAGTGCTCGCTCAACCGGGCTATACACTACAAGTCGATTTACCAAAGCAAACGATTACCTTGCCAGACGGCTCAAACTTGGCTTTTGAGGTCGATGCCTTTAAAAAGGATTGTTTGATAAAAGGATTGGATGATATAGGGTTAACACTTGAACATGCCGATGATATCAGCGCTTATGAATAACGCCGAGGCCAAGAAGCACCTTGGTTGTTTCCGAGCGTGAAATAAATAAGCAATCAATTAACAATGTAAGCAATAGATAAGAAGAGATAATGACAAAAAAAATAGCAGTATTACCTGGTGATGGTATTGGACCTGAGATTGTGGCTGAGGCGGTTAAAGTACTGAAGGCCTTACAAGCGAAAGGTTTGGCGGTAGAACTTGAATATGGCTTGATCGGCGGGGCCGCTTATGATGAAACAGGTACGCCTTTGCCAGCAGAAACTTTAGCCATATCACAAGCTGCAGATGCTATTTTGCTCGGCGCCGTTGGTGGTTATAAATGGGAAGCACTTGATATCAGTGTGAGACCTGAAAAAGGGTTGTTAGGACTGCGTAGCGAATTACAGTTATTTGCTAATTTACGCCCAGCTATTTTGTACCCACAATTGGCAGATGCTTCAACTTTAAAAGCGGAAGTCGTTGCAGGTTTAGACTTAATGATCGTCCGAGAATTGACCGGTGGTATTTATTTTGGGCAGCCACGAGGGGTGCGTGCTTTGGCAAATGGTGAGAAAGAGGGATTCAACACCTTGGTCTACCGTGAAAGTGAAGTGAACAGAATAGGTAAAGTCGCTTTCGATATTGCGAGAAAACGTCAAGGTCGTTTATGTTCTGTTGATAAAGCGAATGTATTGGAATGTACTGAGCTATGGCGTGACACCATGAATATTTTGGCTAAAGATTATGAAGATGTTGAGTTGAGTCATATGTATGTTGACAATGCTGCAATGCAACTTGTCCGCGCGCCGAAGCAGTTTGATGTCATGGTGACGACGAATATGTTTGGCGATATCTTGTCAGATTGTGCTTCGATGTTGACAGGATCTATTGGGATGCTGCCTTCGGCCTCTTTGGATGAAAATAGTAAAGGTATGTATGAACCGATTCATGGTTCAGCACCAGATATTGCGGGTCAAAATACGGCGAATCCGTTGGCAACTATTTTATCGGTTGCGATGATGTTACGTTATAGTCTCGATGAAGGGGATATGGCAGATTTGATAGAAAATGCGGTAAGCACAGTGTTAGACCAAGGGTATCGTACTGCGGATATTTATTCTGATGGTATGAAGCAAGTTGGTACTGTAGAAATGGGCGATGCAGTCGTAGCGGCGTTAAATTAAGATGGTGGGTAAAAGTTTGACTAAAAAAGTAGATGTTGCCGTAGTCGGTGCAACAGGTGCCGTGGGCGAGGCGATGTTAGATATTTTGCATCAACGTAATTTTCCTGTTGGCAAGGTATATGCGCTAGCGAGTGCACGCTCGGCGGGCAGTACGGTTGATTTTGGTAATCGTGCCATTATGGTCGAAGATCTCGCGACATTCGATTTTTCAAAAGTACAAGTCGGTTTGTTTTCACCGGGTGCTAGTGTTTCTAAGCAATACGCACCAATAGCGGCGGCGGCAGGCTGCGTTGTCATCGATAACACCTCACAATTTCGTTACGATGATGATATTCCCTTAGTGGTGCCTGAGGTTAATCCAGAAGCAATAGCCGATTATACCAACCGTGGCATTATCGCTAATCCAAATTGTTCGACGATACAAATGATGGTGGCACTCAAGCCGATTTATGACGCGGTCGGTATAGAGCGTATTAATGTGTGTACATATCAAGCGGTATCCGGTACAGGTAAACCCGCGATGGATGAGTTGGCTAAACAAACCGCGGCGCTATTAAATGGTCGACCGGTTGAAAGTCAAGTTTACCCGAAACAAATAGCATTTAATGTGTTGCCTCATATTGATGTTTTTGAAGAAAATGGCTATACCAAAGAAGAGATGAAAATGGTATGGGAAACCAAAAAGATTATGGGTGATGACACGATTGCTGTTAACCCAACAGCGGTACGTGTTCCAGTCTTTTATGGCCATTCTGAAGCAATTCATATTGAAACACGCGATAAAATTAGTGCAGAACAAGCGAAAAAGTTATTCTCTGAATTTGAAGGTATAACGTTAATTGATAAGCATGAGGATGGTGGGTACCCTACTGCTGTTAGTGATGCCTCCGGTCAGGATGCAGTATTTGTGGGTCGGGTACGAGAAGATATTTCACACCCTAGAGGCCTAGACCTTTGGGTGGTTGCAGATAATGTTCGTAAAGGTGCGGCTTTGAATAGTGTTCAAATAGCTGAAATATTGGTAGAAAAATATTTGTAGCCTGTTAGCTTGGGCTTAATGGATTACGTGATAAGGGGTTTGCCATGAAAATGAAGGTGTTCACTAGTATTAGTGTGATGGGTGCATTAGGATTATTCGCCACCATGCCCGCTCATGCCTTAGGGCTCGGTAAAATCGAGCTTTCTTCAGCCCTTAATGAACCTTTTCGTGCAGAGATTCCTGTCAATGCCATTCAAGGTGATGAAGCAGAATCCTTGCAAGTCAGGCTGGCGTCAAATGCCGAATTTGAACGTGCGGGCTTAATTAAAAATGCCGTGATTAGTGAGCTCAAGTTCGACGTGATACAAAAAGCGGGTAAAACCGTGATTGCGGTGACGTCAAAGACAGCGGTTAAAGAACCGTTATTAGATTTTTTGCTGCTGGCTAAGAGTGATAATGGGCAATTAATACGGGAATATACCGTGTTACTTGACCCGCCGAAAAGTATGTTTAAACAGCCTGTTCGGGCGGCTAAAGTTGCACCAATATCTCAGGACAGTCAACCGAGTTCAGTGAACCGTCCACCGGTATCATCCAGTCGTGTGCAATCGGGCTATACAGCACCACCATTAGCGGGTGCAAGTCAATATGGCCCGACCGGGAGAACGGATACGTTATGGGATGTGGCTTTAAAGACTAGACCGACGCGTGATGTTTCAGTGCATCAAATGATGTTGGCCTTGGTAGAAAAGAATTCAGCAGCCTTTATTCGACAAAATATTAATGGCTTGAAAAGCGGTTATACCTTAACGATTCCGACTTCATCCGAAATCTCGCGATTAACGCAACAACAAGCCAAGGCAGCAGTCCAGCAACACAATACGGCGTGGAAAAATCGTCATACTGTCGTCAAGGAAGAAGAAGTCATACCAAAAGTTGAAGCCGTAGATACGGTTGTTGAATCAGCAAGTTTAGATGAACCAACAGAGACCCAAGGTGTAGCAACAAACGATGTGGTGACTGATGAAGCTGAAGCGCCTAACGCGCGTTTGCAGTTATTAGGCTCGGATGAAGATACATTACTGGGTGAAAATGATTTAGCGGCCTTTGGTAATGAGCAAATTAAGACGTTGAGCGATCAATTGACTATTGCCCAAGAAGTGATTGAGAGTCAGCAACAAGAAAATGTCGACATTAAATCGCGTATGGCGGCAATGGAAGAGCAAATTCAAACGCTACGCAAACTCATTTCATTGCAAGATCCTGATTTGGCTCGTTTACAAAGTAAATTAGAGCAAGAAACAGGCGACAATGCATCCACATTACAAGATATGTCTGAGGCGTTACAGAATGCCTTAACTGAAGGCGGTGCGACCACTGAGGAAGTAACCGCAGAGACAGTGACTACACCGGTAACGACTGATCCGGCAATAGATATCGCTGTAGAAAACGATCCTAAAAAGGCGCTGACGACCACTGCATCAGACCCAGTCGCGATGGCTGCTGATGCCTCAGAGTTGGCTGCAACGTCAGCAGCTAATGCACCGCCTTCAACTCTACCTGCGACTACGCTAGAAAAAATTCAAGGCTTCTTTATCGCAAATAAAATGACGGCATTGTTTGCCGGATTAGCATTTTTATTAGGCTTACTATTTCTAAATAGAAAAAAAACTGAAAATGGCGGTCAAACTTGGAATGAAGCGGTGAAGGATATTGATAATGAAGCTCAGGCTACGGTAGCACCTGCCGCCGTTGTTTCACCATTGATTCCGGTTGACCATAATGCCAATATAGAAACCGATGCTGAACCAGCTAAAACTGTTGATGATTTGATCTCTGATGCCGATATCTATACTGGTTACGGTGATTTTGATAAAGCAGAGAATGCCTTAACGGCAGCTTACGATGATGCGCCGTCGAATATGGTAGTGATTCAGAAACTACTCTTTAATTACTATAAACAAGCCAAAACAACCGCATTTGTCGAGTTGGCGAGGGAGTATATAGTCGACCGTGAATCTATGGAATGGTCGGAGGTGGCGGCTTGGGGGCGTGAACTTGCACCCGATAATGCCATGTTTGATGAACCTGTGGTGATTGATGAACCCGTTGTTGACGAAGTTGAACCTGTAGTAGAGAACACGGATCCCGAAGCCGGCTTAGCGTTTGATATTTCGTCTGGGGCTGACGACTTGTCTACCCTAGATTCTGAAACAACGGGTGACGAGATGCTTCCCGTTGAAGATGACAGCTTATTGGACTTCACACTTGATGTTGACGTTGATGAAACGGCAATCAGTGATAACCGCGAACAAGTCAGCTCAGATGAAGGTATGCCAGTCGACAATGATTTGCCTCCATCTAATGACAGTGATGATCTTGAATTTGAGCGCTTTGAATCTTTGTCGGAAAATGAGCTTGAAGAAGCGACAATAGCGTTAGCTGATAGTCACGATGATTTGGCTTTTGATCTGGAAGATTTTGATGAGGTTGATGAAACTGAGACTAAATTAGACTTAGCTTCAGCCTATATTGACATGGGTGATCCAGAAGGGGCGAAAAGCATTCTACAAGAAGTGCTCAAGGAAGGTAGTGATGAGCAAAAATCTCGTGCAGAAGCCTTATTGAATGATTTGCCATAAATAGGGCTTCAATGGGACGGATAGCGTTAGGAGTAGAGTATGATGGAACCCAGTTTGCCGGTTGGCAAGTTCAACCAAATCAAAGAACCGTTCAGGGCTGTTTAACTGAGGCGATTCGGATTGTTGCAAATCACGACGTTAAAACCGTCGCGGCGGGGCGAACTGATTCGGGCGTTCATGCCTTACAGCAAGTCGTACATTTTGATACCGGTGCGCAGCGTGAACAACGCAATTGGATTTTAGGCTTAAATACGCATTTACCTACAGATGTGAACGTGGTTTGGGCTCGGCGCGTCGATAGCGACTTTAGTGCTCGTTTTTCGGCGCTGAGTCGCCGTTATCGTTATCTGATTCTGAACCGCGTAAGCCGCTCCTCCATTCATCACAAGAAGATGTGGTGGCATTTTCAATCACTCGATATTGAGTCAATGCAAGCTGCTGCTGATTTATTAGTGGGGCATCATGACTTTTCGGCTTTTCGAGCGAAAGAATGTCAGGCTCATAACCCTGTAAAAACGATGGAAGCTATCAAGATCAAGCGTCAAGGCGACTGCATTGCTATTGATGTTAAAGCCCAATCTTTTTTACATCATATGGTACGTAATATCGTGGGTGTCCTCGTGCCGATAGGTGAAGGCAAAAAACCCGTATCATGGGCTTTAGATGTGTTAGAAAGCCGAGATAGAGCACAAGGCGGTGTCACTTCGCCACCGGAAGGCCTTTATTTTGTTGATGTACAATATCCTGCTAAATATACCTTACCTACAGTGTCGACTTTCCCAGTGGTCTGGTAAGATAACGACTTAATTTTTTCTCTCAAACAAAACTCATGAGAACACGTGTAAAGATTTGTGGTATCACACGGCGCCAAGATGCTGAATTTGCTGCCAAAATCGGCGTTGATGCCATTGGTTTGGTTTTTTACCCCGCAAGCCCGAGAGCCGTCACCATTTCGCAAGCTAAAGCGATATTGGCAGACTTACCGCCCTTTGTCAGTGTGGTTGCGTTATTTGTGGACGCTGATGTGGAGTTTGTTCGACAGTGTTTGTCGGCTTTAGCGATTGATGTATTACAGTTTCATGGCGACGAAAGCCCTGATTATTGTGAACAATTTGAACGACCTTATATGAAAGCTGTCAGAATGCGTGAGGGTGTGGATTTATTATCCCTTGCTGACCGCTATAAACAGGCTTCGGCTTTGTTATTAGATAGTTACCAACCCGGTGTACCGGGTGGAACCGGCGTGACATTCGATTGGTCATTAATAAAAAAAATAGAGACACCAATTGTGCTGGCAGGGGGCTTAACCGCTGACAATGTGGCGATAGCAATAAAACAAATTCAGCCCTATGCCGTTGATGTCAGTGGGGGTGTTGAACAGGACAAAGGCATTAAAGATCGAATGAAGATAAATGCTTTTATGCGAGAGGTTACAAATGGCGGAACAGATGGAAAATAATTATTACGATACCTACCCTGATGATCGCGGTCATTTCGGTCCTTATGGTGGGCGTTTTGTAGGCGAGACCTTAATGGGGGCCATTTATGCATTAGAAGAAGCCTACGAGCGTTATAAAAAAGATCCTGACTTTCAAGCTGAAATGGACAAGGATTTAGCCGATTTTGTTGGTCGTCCCTCGCCAGTTTATTATGCTGAAAATTGGTCAAAGCAAATTGGTGGCGCCAAGATCTATTTAAAACGAGAAGATTTAAATCATACGGGCGCGCATAAAATAAACAACACGATTGGTCAGGCTTTATTGGCTAAACGGATGGGGAAAAAACGCGTCATTGCTGAAACAGGGGCAGGTCAACATGGTGTTGCAAGTGCTACGGTTGCAGCACGCTTAGGTATGGAGTGCGTTGTCTATATGGGCGCGGATGATGTTCAGCGCCAAGCGATGAACGTCTATCGGATGAAATTGTTGGGCGCAGAAGTGATTCCTGTTGAGTCAGGATCTCGCACATTGAAAGATGCCTTGAATGAAGCCTTACGCGATTGGGTGACCAACGTGGATGAGACTTTTTATATCATTGGTACTGTCGCGGGACCGCATCCTTACCCAGCGATGGTTAGAGACTTTCAAACCATTATTGGACGTGAAGCGCGTCAACAAATGCTGGATTCGACCGGGCAGTTGCCGGATGCATTGGTCGCTTGTATCGGCGGGGGATCAAATGCGATAGGTTTATTTCATCCCTTTATCAATGATGAGTCGGTTGCTATGTATGGGGTTGAAGGTGCCGGACATGGTATTGAAACCGGACAGCATGCCGCGCCATTATGTGCTGGATCGGCGGGTGTATTGCATGGTAATCGCACTTATTTGATGCAAAATGAAGAAGGCCAAATTACCGAGACGCATTCAATTTCAGCGGGTTTAGATTATCCTGGTGTGGGACCTGAACACGCATGGCTAAAAGATATTGGTCGAGCTAATTATGTTGCTGTAACAGATGATGAAGCGTTGCAAGCTTTTCATGATTTAACCCGCTCTGAAGGCATCATCCCCGCATTAGAATCAAGCCATGCATTGGCGTACGCGACTAAATTGGCTGCAACAATGTCACCTGAACAAAGTATTCTTGTGAACTTATCGGGACGTGGAGATAAAGATATGCACACAGTCGCTTCTTTGGCTGGTTTGAAGGTTTAAGGGATTAAAAACATGAGTCGTATTAGTCAATGCTTTGAAAAATTAAAAGCCGATGGTCAGACTGCCTTAATTCCTTATATTACAGCAGGTGATCCAGAGCCATGGGTTACGGTACCGATGTTACATGCACTGGTTGATTCTGGTGCCAATATACTTGAACTGGGCGTGCCTTTTTCGGATCCGATGTCAGATGGTCCAGTGATTCAAAAAGCGTGTGAACGGGCATTGAAAAATGAAATGTCACTGCAGCATGTTTTGAAGATGGTGGCTCAGTTTCGAGAAAAAGACAATGAAACACCTATTATTTTGATGGGTTATGCGAACCCACTAGAAGCGATGGGGTATCAGGTGTTTGCTGAGCAAGCACAAAAAGCCGGCGTCGATGGCGTGTTAACGGTAGATTTACCACCAGAAGAATCTGATATATTTTTACCCTTAATGAAACAACACGATATTGATACTATCTTTCTCGTGGCGCCGACAACAACAACCGAGCGCATTAAGATGATCGCTGAGCATGCGAGTGGGTTTATTTATTATGTTTCGCTCAAGGGCGTGACAGGTTCTGCAGCGATTGATGCGTCACAAATAGGTGAAAAACTAGATTTAATTAGGCAGTATAGTGATTTGCCTTTGGGCGTTGGCTTTGGGATCCGGGATGGCCGTTCTGCTGCGAGTGTGTCAGAAATGGCAGATGCTGTTGTGGTGGGGAGCACTTTGGTTAACTGTATCGCTGAACATGAAAAAACACCTGAAAAGTTGCCTGCCGTTGTTGCAGGTTTAGTAGCTGAAATGCGGCATGCTATTAACGCCCGTGATATGGCAAAATAAACAATTGTTACAAGTTTTATAGGGAAGAAATATGAGCTGGTTTGAGAAAATACTGCCTTCAAAAATACGCACCACTGTCCGTAGTCGATCTGTGCCTGAAGGGGTTTGGTGTAAATGTCCAGCTTGTGAAAGTGTACTCTACCGCGCTGAGTTAGAACGGAATTTACATGTCTGTCCTAAATGTAACCATCATCAGCGTATCAACGCGCGTACACGATTGGAAAACTTTTTAGACGAACAGGGTCGGCTTGAGATTGCGAAGAATGTGCAACCGCTTGATACCTTAAAGTTTAAAGACAGCAAAAAGTATAAAGATCGCCTTGCCCAAGCACAAAAAGCCACGGGTGAGAAAGATGCTCTCTTGGCAATAGAAGGCACGGTAAAAGGGTTACCTGTCGTCGTCGTTTCATTTGATTTTAGCTTTATGGCTGGCTCGATGGGGTCGGTTGTCGGTGAAAAATTTGTAAGGGCAGCAAAAGTGGCTTTAGAAAAGAAATTGCCATTAATTTGTTTTTCAGCCAGTGGTGGTGCCCGCATGCAAGAAGGCTTGTTTTCTCTGATGCAAATGGCAAAGACCAGTGCTATTTTGGCGCAACTGAGCAAAGCAGGCGTACCTTTTATTTCAGTGTTGACCGACCCAACGATGGGAGGGGTATCAGCGAGCTTAGCGATGCTAGGCGATATCAATATTGCAGAGCCGAAGGCCTTGATTGGTTTTGCTGGTCCACGGGTTATTGAACAAACTGTACGTGAAACATTACCAGAAGGTTTTCAACGTAGTGAGTTTTTATTAGAACATGGCGCGGTTGACATGATTATTGATAGACGCGATATGCGTGATCGTTTGTCTACGATGTTGTCGGTGTTACAAAAGCGTGATGCAGCTTAATATTTAGATAAGCTTATGCGCTTTCACACCTTGCCAGAGTGGCTGGCTTGGCAGGAAAACCTCCATTTTACTGAAGTCGATCCCGGTCTTGAGCGTGTCGGCGATGTCTGGCACCGCTTAAATGGAGTTTCTGCATTACCGTTCAAAGTTATCACGGTGGCGGGGACTAATGGTAAAGGGTCTTCTGTTGCGATGCTGGATGCGATTTTACGCGCAGCAGGTTACCGCACTGGCCGTTACACTTCTCCCCATTTATTAGACTATAACGAACGAATTGTTATTGATGGCCAGCCTTGTGATGATGATGCTATTTGTCAGGCATTTGATAAAATCGATCGCGCTAGAGTGGGCGTGTCTTTAACGTATTTTGAATTTGCCACCCTCGCTGCAGTAACCTTATTTTGTGAACAGGCGATTGATATCGCCATTTTAGAAGTGGGTATGGGTGGGCGTTTAGATGCAGTCAATGTATTTGATGCGGATATCGCCTTAATTACCCCTATCAGCCTAGACCATGTTCAATGGTTAGGCCATGATCGCAATACCATCGGTTTTGAAAAAGCCGGTATTATTCGACCACATAACCCTGTTGTGTGTTCGGAGAAGACGCCGCCTGATTCAGTGATAACACAGGCTCAACACTGTAATGCGGTGCTTTCTGTTGCAAGTAGAGACTTTGATTATCAACTTGAAGCACAAAGCTGGCATTGGTCTAATGCGACGCTAGCTTGGCATGATTTACCTTATCCTGCTTTATCAGGGCGCTATCAACTGCAAAATGCATCGGCAGTGTTGCAAGTCATCTCCTTATTAAATACCCAAGGTTTTACTATTTCTCAGCAGCATGTCGGACAAGGGTTGAGTGATGTCAAACTGGTGGGCCGTTTTCAGCAAATAGCGGGCCCTGTGACCCGTATTCTTGATGTGACGCATAATCAACAAGGGGCATTGAACTTAACTGAACTATTGCGAACGACACCTTGCCAAGGTAAAACAATTGCTGTGTTGGCAATGTTAAAAGATAAAGAAGCCGCTATGGTGGCCGAGACAGTAGATGCAGTGGTTGATCATTGGCATATTGCAGGACTAGCGAGTACTCGAGGTCTCAGTGCTGAAGCGTTAGCACTGCAATTAGATGGTGTCGTTGCGAAAGATAAAATGACACTATTTGACACGGTAGCTAGGGCATATAGCGATGCCATGCAGATCGCAGAAACCGGCGATCGTGTGCTTATTTTTGGCTCATTTCAAACGGTCGAAGCCGTGTTGCGTTTGGGGTTAGTTGCGGATGTAACGCTCAGTTAATACCTGTTAAGTGAGATAGAGACTTAGCGACGCCATCAACGTAATTTATGAATATATTTTGTCGATATCACTTTGGTAATGGGCGCTGACTTTGCGTCGCTTTATTTTCATGGTTGGTGTCATTAAATCATTATCGATAGACCAAGGTTCAAGGTAGAGTGAGACTTGTCTGATTTTGGCATGAGCTGGAAAGGCTGATAGCAAGATCCTCAATTGTTTGATGATATGATTATGTAAGACTTTATTTGTCAAACTCTTCGGATCCTCCGCTTGAAGTCCTAGGGTTTGAGCCAAATCAGGCCAGTTATCGGCATTCAATACTAATAAAGCAGATAAAAAAGCCTGGCCTTCACCGATCACCAAGGCTTGCTCAAAAAGTGGATCCATTAAGATCGCAGCTTCAATGTCTCCAGGCGGGACCTTTTCGCCATTGCTCATGACTAAGATATCTTTGATACGACCCGTAATATAGATATGGCCTGTATCACTGAGACGTGCTTGATCACCGGTATGCAACCAACCTTCGTTATCAATGATTTGTGATGTGGCTTCGTTATTGCCCCAATAGCCAAGCATCAGTCCGGACCCTTTAACGAGTAGTTCTTCGTTGTCGCCAATTTTGACCGTCACGCCGGGAATGACAGTACCGACACTCGTTGGAAAGTTGTTTTGTGGCGCGTTGACACTTATGACAGGGCTAGTCTCGGTGAGTCCGTAACCTTGTAATAAACAAAAATCTAAACCGATAAATAACTCGGCTACAGTTTGAGGAAGCGCGGCACCACCACTGAGAATAATTCGCATCTTGCCGCCTAAGCGCTGTTTGAGTTTAGACGCGACTAATTTATCGAGTAACGGCCAAAGCATTAGCTTGGGGTGCCAAGATTGGCGCTTTTGTTGATATTCAAAACGATGTAAACCGATGGCGACGGCTTTATGAAATAACCGTTGCGCAAAAGGTGATTTCTCTTTTAGCTGCCCGTGGACATGAGTGTAAATACGTTCGAAAATTCGAGGTACTGCGATCAGTGTTGTCGGTTTGACTTGTAACATGTCTTCGGCTAACTGCGGGATGCCTCGAGCATAAGCGACTGTGGCTCCCGCCATCATGGGCAAATAATAGCCCGCTGTACGCTCTAAAGTATGAGACAGTGGTAAGAAAGATAGGAACAGGTCAGTGGGTAGAATATCGATGCATTTCAAGCCACCATAAGCGACAGACAACATATTTTGATGACTGAGCATCACGCCTTTAGGACGTCCCGTTGTTCCTGAGGTATAGATGATAGAGGCTAAATCGTGGGGTTGACTCGGTGTGTGATGTAAAAGCGCGTCCTCGACATTTAACCATTCGTTGACAGAGAGGGCAGGACCATCGAGACAACTTGTGTCTGGGTTTTGAATGACAATGCGTTGTAGGTCATGTTCAGTTGTGATCTCCGGAACCAGCTTTTGCCATTGTTTACTATTTTGTAATAGCAGCATTTTGACCTTAGCATCGCGTAAAATATAGGCCACATTTTCTGGGCGATCATCGGGATAAAGAGGGACGAGTACTAAACCAAGCCCTAATGCGGCTTGGTCAAAGCAAACCCACTCGACACAATTACGTAAATTGATGGCGACACGGTCGCCCGCTTGTAGATGCTCAGCTGCTAAGGCGGCCTGCCAACGGGCAATTTGTGCCGCCAGTTCACGCCAAGTCATATCAAGCCAGCGTTGTGTGTCTGAGTCGTAGCTTCGATAGGCTATGTGGTGTGGACTACGTCGTAGACGTTCTTTGAATAAGCCGTATAAAGTGGCGGCTTGTTCAGGGCTGATTACATCTGTTGCGGCCATCGCAAATATTGTGGTTTAAATAAATGACCAACGCGCTTGGACACTCAATATATCCACACTGCCTTCATACTGGCCGACAAGGCGATGGTTCAATGGTAGCTCAAGCGATTCATCTATGTCAGGGTCATCAATGAAAATATGGGTGTAACCGGCATCAAGGGTGATCTGATCAGTAAATTTATAACTGGCGCCGATGGCAAGCCAAGTTCTATCTTCGTCTGCGATACGCGCTGTTCTAAACCCATCAGAGGTCGGCGTTTCATCATAAGCCAGGCCACCACGGAACGTCCATTGAGGATTATATTGGTAATCGACACCAATCGCATAACGCATGGTGTTATCCCATTGCTCCTGTTTGGTACTGTTTAACCGTGCCACATCACTTGATTTAATGGCTAATTCTTCGAATCGACTCCATCTTGTCCAAGCGGCATCCGCCATGATAGCCAACTTGCTATTGAACTGGTGATGAATGGCAAGTGATGCTGTTTCAGGTAAATCGACGTCGCCAGAGATATTACCATCAACAAAACCCAGTGTATTGGCTACCCCTTGTGCATTTGCTGGTACTCTGAATTTGCCATCGCCTGTCAGGTGGTGAGATATTTTTGAGCGATAAGCCAATCCCAGTCGTGTCGCTTCTGTGGCTTGATATGTGAGCCCTAGATTATAGCCCCAACCCCAATCGTCGGCGGTTAACTTGGCTTTGCCGTCATTATTTTGCACGCTTGCACATGCTGCAGGTACACTGGCACAGATAGAACCAAAGTCAATGGCTTGGCTGAGCGCTAGATCAATGTACTGTACGCTAAACCCAAGCCCGACGGATAGTTTTTCATTTGCTTTGAATGCGAAGCTTGGGTTGATATTGATTGTTTTTACTGCGGAGCGAATGGCATGATAACGTCCTTGCCAATCGTCGCTATAATCAGTGGCTAAGCCAAAAGGGGCGGTTATACCAATACCTGCAACCATACGGTCATTGATTCTATGAGCATAAAATAGATTGGGTACGATGGCATCTTCACCGGCATCACCGCCATCGTTGCCAGTTAATGGTGCACCACCAACTCCTGGTGCTGTGGTTGAGCCACCATCGGTAAAATCAGTCTGAGGAGAAATATAATGTAAACCGACAGCAAGTTCTGATTTGGAAAGGTTGGTTAAACCGGCGGGATTGAAGAAAATTGTACTGGCATCATCCGCTACGGCGGCGCTACCTGCAAATGCACGGCCTAAACCAGTGACACTTTGCTCTTGGATAGCGAAACCGGAGCCAAAGCCGACAGAACAAAATGTTGAACTGACTAGGATAGCGCTGAGTTTAAATGTGAGATGTTTCATCTTATTCCCCGATCATTTTTTTATAATTTTTAGTAAGGTAACTCAGTTAATAAAACATCGCAACTATAAGCGCTAATTTATTGACATTTAAACAATAAATCCCAGACGCCATGACCTAATTTATGACCTCGCTGTTCAAACTTAGTCAAAGGTCGATAATTTGGGCGTGGAATATAATCTGTCTCGGCACAGTTCTCAAAATGTTGATTGTCGGATAAATCAGCTAACATTTGTTCGGCATAATGTTGCCAATCGGTAGCCATATGTAGGTATCCCCCAGACTTAATTTTTTTGGCTAAGAGGTCGACAAACTCGGGTTGAATAATCCGCCTTTTATGGTGACGTTTTTTATGCCACGGGTCAGGAAAGTATAGTTGCAACCTATCTAAACTATTGTCGGCAAGTCGCTTCTTAAGCAACTCAACGGCATCTGTGCAGGCGACACGGACGTTAGTTAATCCATTTTGTTCTATTAGGTTCAATAGCTGGCCGACGCCAGGCCGATGAACCTCAACACCAAGGAAGTCGTGGTCGGGTTGATTTTTAGCCATTTCAGCCAAAGAGGCGCCGTTGCCAAAGCCAATTTCAAGTACTTTGGGTGCATCTCGATTAAATAAACGGTTTAAGTCTATTGGACTCTCACCCTCATCGACGGCAAAGTGCGGCCAGAGTTGGTCAATTGCACGTTGTTGACCGGGGGTGAGACGACCTTCGCGGCGCACAAAACTGCGGACGGTACGCAGTGGTTTTTGTTGTGTCATAACAGTGAGATATGTCTTTTATATGAGGTAAGGAATGTTAAAGTATGGACAAGCCACGTACAATAGATCATACCTGAAATAATTTGAGATTTTCTATGTCATCTTGTTGTCCCCCACCCGAACCGGTCGAACCTAGCTCCGGATGTTGTAGCACCGAAAGCACGAAGAAAGCACGGCCGGACATTTTACTCTGGTCGACGCTGATCTTGGTTAGCTTTGGTTATCTGATGGATTTGTTCCTCTCAGCCCAACTTTCGGGTCTGTCTTCGGCTGTCTCGGTATTATTCTCTGCAGTTCGTGAGCTGATGGACAGTATGTGGATAGGTCTCGCTCTGGGTATGTTATTTGTAGGTTTATTGGGCCGCGTTCCAAGGGAGTTTGTAACGGCCTTATTGGGTAAAGGCGATACGTTTGTTGGGATTTTAAGGGCTACCTTTGCAGGTGTATTACTCGATTTATGTAGTCACGGCATATTATTAGTTGCCATGCGGCTATATCAACGCGGTGCTAGCCTCGGCCAAGTGATGGCCTTTTTGATTGCGAGCCCGTGGAACTCTTTATCATTGACCGTGATTTTAATTGCATTAATCGGTTGGAAATGGACCTTGCTATTCATCGCATGCTCGATGTTCATTGGCCTGGTGAGTGGCTTGATATTTAATGCTTTGGTCGCAGCCGGTAAACTGCCTGAAAACCCAAACACGGTCGAGTTGAATGGGTTTAGAGTTTGGCCAGAAGCAAAACGCCGTTTGAAAGCGACGACATTTGATATGTCTTGGTTAACGTCGATGTTGTGGGAAGGGATCAAAGATTCACGCATGATTGTGCGTTGGTTGTTATTGGGCGTGTTAATGGCTGCCGCCATCCGAACTTTTGTCCCCATCGATAGCTTTCAAACGTATTTTGGCGCCACAATGGCCGGGTTGGGTATGACCTTAGTGGTGGCGACTATTCTGGAAATCTGTTCAGAAGGTTCAACACCGATAGCGGCAGATTTGGTGACAAGAGCGCAGGCACCGGGCAATGGTTTTGCTTTTTTGATGACTGGAGTCGCGACGGACTATACCGAAATCATGTCATTGAAAGAAACAACAGGCTCATGGAAGATCGCATTGTTTTTACCATTAATCACGGTACCACAAGTCGTAATGTTCTCTTGGGTGATGAATTTAGCGGGTGGTTGAAGGTGGCTACACCGCAATTAAGGGTGCAGGTACGTCATTCTAAATAGAAATATTTCGCTGTCAGGATGAATATTAATGACAGTAAAATTAAATAGATATATCTTATTGCACTCAGGGTGTGTAATTGTGCACCGTGCGTAAAAGGCCCATTCGAGGTATACTCTTTGGTCAATTTGTCAAAATCTAAACGGAATTATTTAGTGCATTTGCTACTATGCCTATTGGTTTTGGCCATCAAGTATAAAAACTAAGAGAGACATAAAAGTTATGATCCATCCAGTATTGAAGTCTGTTACTAACGATGTCATTAAACGTAGCCAAAAGACGAGAGAAGCTTATCTAGCACGTGTTGATTTGGCTAGCAGTACCGGCCCACATCGCGGCGTGCTAGCTTGTGGCAACTTAGCGCATGGCTTTGCAGCTTGTGCTGCCGATGACAAAGCAGCGTTGGCAGGTAATAAGACGGCCAATATCGCGATCGTATCGTCGTACAATGATATGTTGTCTGCGCATGAGCCTTTCAGAACGTTTCCTGATTTAATTAAGCAGGCGGCAAAAGAGGCCGGCGGTATTGCTCAGTTTGCAGGTGGCGTGCCGGCGATGTGTGACGGTGTGACCCAAGGTCAACCGGGTATGGAACTGTCTTTATTCAGTCGCGACGTCATTGCGATGTCAACGGCCATTGCGTTGAGCCACAATATGTTCGACGCAGCCTTGTATTTAGGCGTTTGTGACAAGATTGTGCCAGGTCTATTGATTGGTGCATTAAGCTTTGGTCACTTACCGGCCGTGTTTGTCCCTGCGGGCCCGATGCCTAGCGGATTACCGAATAAAGAAAAAGTCAGAATTCGCCAACTGTATGCAGAAGGCAAAGTTGGTCGTGACGAATTGTTAAAGGCAGAATCAGAGTCATATCACAGTGCGGGTACGTGTACTTTCTATGGTACGGCTAATAGCAATCAGATGATGGTTGAAATGATGGGGCTACATTTACCGGGTAGTTCATTCATCAATCCATATACGCCTCTACGCGATGAGTTAACGAAAGAAGCCGCCCGCCAAGTGTTAAATTTCACGGCGCAAGGTGATGATTTTAGACCTGTCGGTCATATGATCAATGAAAAGGCGATTTTAAATGCTTTGATTGGTTTATTGGCCACTGGTGGCTCAACCAATCACACAATTCACTTGATTGCCATCGCCCGTGCTGCGGGTATTATCATTAATTGGGATGACTTTGATCGTTTATCAAGAGTAGTCCCCTCGGTTACGCGTATCTATCCAAACGGCCAAGCGGACATTAACCATTTCCAAGCTGCGGGTGGTATGGGGCTATTGATTAGAGAATTGAGCCAGAATGGCTTGTTACATGAAGACATCATCACGGTTGCTACAGAGCGTGGTATGGGGTCGTATACTCAAGAGCCGAAACTGGTTGATGGCAAGTTGGTTTGGGAAGAAGGCACAACGACTTCACTAGACCCTGAAGTAATTAGTACGGTTAAAAAACCGTTTGCCCCCGGTGGTGGTTTACATTTGATCCAAGGTAATTTAGGCCGTGGCGTCAGTAAAATCTCTGCGGTTGAGCCAGAGCATCGTGTCGTTGAAGCGCCGGCGATGGTATTTGAGTATCAAGATGATGTCGTGGAAGCGTTTAAACGGGGTGAGCTGAATAAAGATGTCATCGTTGTCTTGTGTTTCCAAGGACCGAAATCAAATGGTATGCCTGAATTACATAAATTAACGCCGCCATTAGGCGTGTTACAAGACAAAGGCTTTAAGGTTGCCTTGGTTACGGACGGTCGTATGTCTGGTGCCTCGGGTAAAGTGCCTTCTGCCATCCATATGTCTCCTGAGTGTGCCGATGGCAGTGTGCTGACGAAAGTGCGTGATGGCGATATTATTCGTCTTAACACTGAAACTGGCGAACTGAATGTGCTGGTCGATGATAAAGAGTTAGAAGAACGTGTAGCGTGTGTGATGGCGAATACCGAACATCATTACGGCACCGGTCGAGAGTTATTTGATAGTTTCCGCCGTGGCGTTTCTACTGCAGAAACCGGCGCGATTAATTTGTTTAATGTGGAATAACATTACACAACACCAATTATAAAAACTTTGGGAAGCAAAAACAGTATGAGTAGAACAATTAAAGACATTATGGCGATTTCGCCAATTGTACCCGTGATGGTGATTAATAATGTTGAGCATGCAGTGCCTTTAGCACGTGCTTTAGTCAAAGGTGGCTTGAAAGTATTGGAAATTACTTTACGCACACCGGCGGCGTTAGAATCAATCAAACGTATTAAAGCGGAGGTGCCTGATGCCGTCGTAGGAGCCGGTACGATCATTAATGTCGATACTCTGAATAAAGCAATCGATGCAGGCGCTGAATTTATTGTAAGCCCTGGCACAACGGACACCATGATTGATGCCGCTTTAGCAACGGGTGTGCCTTTGTTACCGGGTGTTGCCAACCCAAGTGAAGCGATGCGCTTGCTTGAAAAGGGCATCACTGAAATGAAGTTTTTCCCGGCAGAAGCTGCGGGTGGTGTGCCAATGTTGAAATCGATTGGTGCACCGATTCCACAAATCTCATTTTGCCCAACGGGTGGCGTGAGTCAGAAAAATGTCAAAGAATACTTTAACTTGCCAAATGTGGCGTGTGTCGGTGGTTCTTGGATGTGCGCAGCTAATTTAGTGGATGCTGAAAACTGGGATGAGATTACACGCTTATCTATTGAGGCGATAGCTTTAGCAACCGCTTAAAACAGGTTCACAATAAGTTTCCAAGGAAGGCCATTCGGTACAACCGAATGGCCTTTTTATTGACTACAATTTGATTTTTAGGAATGTTCAGTTGGTAAAATTAGGATACTTCGTTGGATCCAGTCATGAATCAAGCCTCTCGCGCCATCGATAACAATGTTTGGGTTTGGGTGTTGTAACTCTTGTGCAATCTGCTGTGCCGCTTGTTGGCCTGTTTGGCCTTCATTGAGTAAATCAATCAATCTGGCACTCACTGGATTGAGCTCCAAAAATAAGATCTGATCATCAAGGTTACGATAAACAATCAGGAAAACAGGCGTGTCGCTGGCTTTGTCTGGTTGGAACTCGGTTGAAATCTGATGAACAGGGAAGGGATATGATAACGGCCATGCTAAGGGCGATGTGGTGAGCGGGATAGTGAGATAATCTTGTTGCGGATCAAAGGCAATTGCTTTGACTTCCGCATCAGAAATGCCCAGAGCTAGTTCTACCCATTCGTAATGACAAAGTGACTTGATAAATGCAGGATCGGTCTGGCTGTCGCGTTCGTTATCAAGGTACTGTAAAAACTCATGGGCTATTTCATTAAACAGGGGTGATTTAGCCTGATGTTTAACCATGAAATCACGAACCATTGCGTGCCAGCATTCGTCCGATGTCAGTTGTTTGAGTACCGGGAAGCCTGATGATAAGAAGCCTTCGATATTGTTATAAAACAAGTCGCGGTAGATGGCCATCCGTCGCTGTTCAACATCGTCTGGGATAGGCGTATTTTCAGGGTCGCGAATATGACCAGAGAATTGGTATTGAACCTGTTGGAATTTAGGTATTTTAGGCTGTGTGTGCAAGGCGGCTTTGTTCCTGAGCTGATTGATAAGCGCGAATTTTATCGACTTCCTGCGTTAGCGTTGTCAGCGAAGGGATATTGAAGTCACGCTCTAATAGTGTAGGGATGACACCATGGTGTTGATAGGTTTGTGCCAATAAATGCCAGACGGGATCAATGACATCGCTACCATGGGTATCGACTTTGAGGTCATCGGCCTCATCGTAATGACCGGCAATATGCAGGTAGGCGATGCGCTCCGTGGGAATCGCTTTGAGATACTGCTCAGGATCATAGTTATGATTAATACTATTGACGTAAATATTATTGACGTCGAGTAATAAACCACAATCTGCCTCAGCTAACACGGCTTTTAAGAAATCAATTTCTGCCATTTCTTGTCCGGGTGCGGCGTAGTAAGACACGTTTTCGATAATGAGTTGGCGTTCTAGGATGTCCTGCACCCGTTTGATGCGGTCAGCAACATAATTAACGGCTTCCTCAGTAAAAGGGATGGGCATCAAATCGTAGAGGTGACCGTCATCACCGCAATAGCTTAAATGTTCGCTATAGGCGCGTATATTGTGCTTATCCAGAAACTTTTTAACCCGAACAACAAAGTGTTCATCGAGTGGGGCTGGGCTACCGATAGACAACGATAAGCCGTGACACATCATGGGATAACGTTCTGCAAAGTGGGCGAATTTTTTGCCCAAGGCACCGCCCATTTCCATCCAGTTTTCAGGTGCGACTTCTAAAAAGTCAAAAGGCCGATCATCGCGGTTGGCTAGGTCATCCATGAAGTCGCGGCGAAGGCCAAGACCAGCGCCTGATACAGGATGTTCGGTTCTATTCATGATTCATTTCCAAATGATGGGCTTGCCATTATGACAAGTTGAATAACAAAATGTTACAAAGAATCGGCACTGTTGACTAGTTTAGCGTGAATGAAAAGAAGATGAGAGCACAAAAAAAGCGTGCAACTTTGTCGGTAGCACGCTTTATTATGTGTATTCTTTGGGGCTTTATTGGTCCTTTTCGCTCCAGAGGGTGTAACCACCGGCCATTGAACAGACGTTGGTGTAACCTAATTGCTCAAGCGCAACAGCGGCAAGGGCAGAGCGACCACCACTGCGGCAATAAATGACAATAGATGCATCTTTATCTTGGAATTTTTCGTGGTCGGTGATTTGAAATTCGAGGACACCACGCGCGATATGCACTGAGTTAGGGATGTGGCCTGCTTCGTGTTCTGCGACTTCACGAACATCTAAAGCGGTGCTACCGTCAGCTATCATCTCGTTTGCTTGTTCTACGCTGACTTCTTTAATTGTTTTTTTAGCTTCTTTTACTAAATCTATTGCGGTTACTGTCATAATGCTACCTTCAATTGTGATTAAAAATAGTAGATTTTTATCGAATAATCTACACCGATATATTAACGTGTAGAATGTTACACTAAAGTTTTTATGTCAACCAATTAGTACAAAATAAATTACTGGAATCGTGCACCCAACCTCGTGGCAATAAAAGCTAAGATTGAAGGGCGATAATAAACTGTATGTGTGAATTATGTTTGCTTATATTGTAAGAAGAATCTTATACGCATTCCCTATCTTGATAGGGGTCAATGCCCTGACGTTTGCCTTATTTTTCATGGTGAATACACCCGACGATATGGCACGGATGCACTTGGGTAACAAATACGTCACAGAAGCCTCGGTTGAGGCTTGGAAGCAAGAGCGTGGCTATGATAAAGCCTTGTTGTGGAACGCTGAGTCAGCGCACTTTACAGATAAGATTTCGGAAACTATTTTTTTTGAAAAATCCTTGAGCCTATTCGTGTTTAATTTTGGCCAAGCCGATGATGGTCGTGATATCGGTCAAGATATCAAAACTCGGATGTGGCCGAGCTTAGCGATAGCAGTACCGACTTTGATTATTGGTTTAATGATCAATATTACGTTTGCCTTGTTGATGGTGTTTTTTAGGGCCAGTTATATCGATTTAGGCGGGGTGATCTTATGCGTTGTCATCATGTCGATATCGAGTTTATTTTATATCATTGGCGGTCAATTTCTGGTGGGTAAGTTGATGCAACTGGTACCGATATCTGGCTATAGTGATGGACTTAATGCGATTAAGTTTGTGATTTTGCCTGTTGTGATCGGTGTGATATCTGGCATTGGCGGCGGGTCACGCTGGTATCGAACGTTATTTTTAGAAGAAGCGTCAAAAGACTATGTTAGAACGGCGCGTGCTAAAGGGTTTTCAGAGTTGCAAGTGCTGTTTAAGCATGTATTAAAAAATGCGATGATTCCAATATTGACTGGTGTTGTCGTGGTGTTGCCGACCTTATTTATGGGCAGTTTGATTATTGAATCGTTCTTCGGGATCCCCGGACTGGGTAGTTACACCATCGATGCAATTCAAGCACAAGATTTTGCCATTGTTCGGGCGATGGTTTTTCTAGGTTCGGTATTGTATATCGCAGGTTTAGTCTTGACGGATTTATCCTATACCTTGGTTGATCCTCGTGTCAGTATGGACAAGTAGTTGTATGACTTATGACAGAAAATAGCACAGACTTACGTGAAGCTGCACTGGCTTGTTTATTGATAAGAGACCCATTGCAAAAGGTTATTCAGACTCAATATCTTTATGAACAATATCAACAAAATAAAACCTATACCTCAGCCAAAAAATTAACTGTTCCTGATATGCCGGGACAACCCGATACGCCCGAATTGGTGGCGCCACGTGATCTCCCTAGACGTCGTAACAGTGCCGAAACGGGTGTAGCGACTTTGATTCATGCCATCACCCATATTGAGTTTAATGCAATCAATTTAGCCTGGGATGCGGTGGCGCGTTTTTCGGGTCTGCCCGACGACTTTTATGCTGATTGGGCGCGAGTTGCCTATGAAGAATCACAACACTTTACCTTACTACGTGAGCATCTATTGTCTTTAGGCTACGACTACGGCAGTTTTCCAGCCCATAATGGCATGTGGGAAATGGCGCAAAAGACCCATCATGATCCCTTGATTAGAATGGCCTTAGTACCGCGTGTCCTTGAAGCACGAGGTTTAGATGTCACACCTAAGATGATGGATAAATTACGCGGCACAGGCGATTTACGCGCGGTTGATATTTTGGAATTGATCTTACGTGAAGAAATTGGTCATGTGGCGGTGGGAACACGCTGGTTCAACTATCTTTGTGAACAGCGTGCGGTTGAGCCCTTGTTGACCTTTAAAGATTTATTAGATAATTATTTTGATGGTGAATTGCGTGGGCCATTTCACACCGAAGCGCGTAAGCAAGCGGGCTTTACCGATGCGGAAATGGCGTTACTAGAAGGCCGTTAATTGGCGTTATCGGTATTGGCTTTTTGTTTTGCTTGCGCAGCCTTCTTACGCTCCATTTCGACTTTCTGACGGCGTGATTCCTTGGGATCGGCGATGAGTTTACGGTAAATCTCAATGCGATCTTTATCGCGCAGTGTGGCGTTGAGCTTACACATTTTGCCGAAGATCCCAACTTTAGCCGACGCTAATTCGATTTGAGGATAGGCTTCGAGCACCCCTGATCGCTTAATGGCTTGTTCCACATCACAGTCTGCGGGGACTTCCAAGGCAAAAATGCGTTGTTCGTGTGGCAGTGCGTAACAAACTTCGATGTCCAAGTGTTTAGCCATAGATGTCTCTAGCGCGTTTACAAAAAGCATCAACGAGTGAGCCCGAGATTTGGGTAAAAATAGGACCCAATGCCAAACTAATAAGCCGATTTGAAAACTCAAAATCCATATCGAGTTGCACGCGGCACCCTTGGTTATCGCCAATCATTGCGAACTGCCAATGGCCTTCTAGGTGTTTGAATGGGCCATCAATCAGTGCAATATCAATGGATGTGCCATGCATGAGTCGATTACGCGTCGAAAAAACATGATGAATCCCGCCTTTGGCTAAATCGAGCGATGCACAAATTTCGTCGTCTGATTGACTGATGATTTTACTGCCGCGGCACCAAGGTAAAAACTCTGGGTAGGCCTCTACATCATTCACCAAATCATACATTTGCTCAGGGGTGTACATCACAAGCGAGTTACGGGTAATTGTCGTCATAATGCGATCTAGTTGGAGGTGAGGTCTATCAACCCCACCATATTTAAGAAGATAATAATGATACCGATAGGCGCGATAAAGCGGATCAATAGACGCCAGATTAAATACAGAAATTGCGGTCTAATCTTAAGCTCTTCTTGACTGGAGTTTTTGCTCATCACCCAACCCGCAAACAGAGCAATAAAGAGTCCGCCTAGGGGTAACATAAGGTTGGCAGTAAGATAATCGAGCAATTCGAACATATTTTTACCAAACAATGTCCAATTTGAACCGATGTTAAATGAAAATACGGTTAATAGTCCGAGCAACCATGTTGAAAAGCCCACTATGACTGCCGCACGGCGGCGGCTGACATTTCTATTCTCAACTAACCATGCGACAGCGGGTTCGATCAAGGAAATGGCTGAACTCCAAGCGGCAAATACCAATAGCAAGAAAAACAAACCACCATAGAACGTCCCCCCCGGCATATGACCGAATGCAATAGGCAAGGTGTGAAAAATTAAGCCCGGCCCGGCATTGGTGTCTAAGCCGTTGGCAAACACCAATGGGAAAATCGCCATACCGGCTAACAAGGCAACACCGGTATCGGCAATCCCTATCGCCAGAGACATTTTGAAAATAGACGCGTCTTTAGGTAGGTAGGAACCATAGACCATGATGGCCCCCATCCCTAGACTGAGCGTAAAAAAGGCATGGCCCATTGCGGTCAACACCGCATCATTGGAAAGTTTTGAAAAGTCGGCACTAAACAAAAAGTCCATACCTTGTTGAAAATACGCGCCAGTATTGGCGGCATAGCCCACTAATAACACTAAAATAAAAAATAGGGCAGGCATTAAGACTTTAACTGCTTTTTCTAAACCGCTCTGTACTCCACGTGCGACGACGACAGAGGTAATCATCATAAAAATGGTGTGCCAAGCCAATAAGCGCTCTGGGTCGGAGATCAAAGAGTTGTAGATATGGGTTGCACCTTGGGCGGTAACCCCTTCAAATACACCAGAAAACGTGCGAAAAACATAGGCGAGGGCTTGGCCAGCATACACACTGTAATAGGACAAGATTAAGAAACCTGCGACTAAACCCATCCAACCGAGGTATTGCCAGCCGCTGCTTTTATTTTCTTCTACAGCGATGCTATGTAAACCATTAACCGGGTTTTGGCGACCACGACGACCGACCATAATTTCTGCCATCATGATAGGCAACCCGATTAAGGCTAAACAGGCCAAATAGACCAACACAAACGCACCGCCGCCATTTTCACCAGCGATATATGGGAACTTCCAAATATTGCCTAAACCAACGGCAGAGCCTGTCGCAGCGAGAATAAAAGCCCAACGCGACGACCATTGACCGTGGATAGATTTTGCAGGTCTAGCCATAATTATGTTCTTGTACCTAAATTTTGGTTAAGTTGAATAGCCGTGTTCAAGTGAAGAGCCATCTGTTTACTGGTTGGTGCATTATAGCAAACATAATGCCCCATTTTTGAGAGACTGTGTGCAGCAATATCGACAAGTTTTGTGTCGAATGTTGCTTAATTCAATATTATAGGATTTAGACAGAATAAGGTTTAAAGTGTGATTTGCCGAGCGGGCGGCACAACTTGTATCTATAATAGGTAGCTATGGCAACGAAGAAAAATAAAAAACAAAAAGGCTCAGGCAGCACGATTGCTCAAAATCGTCGTGCGCGTCATGACTATTTCCTTGAAGATAATTTCGAAGCAGGTTTAGTGCTCGAAGGCTGGGAAGTAAAAAGTCTGCGCGATGGCCGAGGTCAGCTGAATGAAAGCTATATCCAAATTCATCAAGGCGAAGCCTGGTTACATGGTGCCCATATCTCACCGATGCTGTCGGCCTCAACCCATATTCACCCAGATGATCATCGCCGTCGTAAACTATTGTTGAAACGGCTTGAGTTGAATCGCTTAATCGGCGCGGTTGACCGCAAAGGCTATACCATCGTGCCAGTCTCGATGTATTGGAAAAAAGGGCGAGCAAAACTAGAAATTGCCCTAGCGAAAGGTAAGCAACAACACGACAAACGAGCAACGGCGAAAGAGCGCGACTGGTCGCGTGAAAAAGCACGGATTATGTCCAGTAAATAGGCTTTTTCACCGCAGAACCAAAAACGATTGAAACGGTCTATTTAAATAGATGTATAATGACATCGAACACTTTAAGGGGGCGACC
>JAIBDY010000024.1 GCA_024685995.1 Piscirickettsiaceae bacterium
ACTTTCTAGCCATGAGAAAAACTCTTTTTCAGTCCTTTAAGCCTAACTGAGTATGTTTCTGATGGTTCTAAAAACCTTAGTAAATTCTTAGTAATTTCTACAACCACTTTTGCATCAATGCTTCCGGCCCTGACTCTCGCCACTCTCAAAGATATTACTTCTTCTTTGTCTTTTTTTATTTTGCAATATTTAATGCAATCAGCCCATGAACCAGTAATTCTCACTTTTGATGCTTTTTCAATAACTACAAATGTTTTCATTCATACTCTCGGATTAAGCGCCTGCTCAATAGAGCAGGCAGTTAAAACTAAGTTGCTCTGTCAGTAATCGTCTAATCGTTGCCATCGGTTGAAACGTTAATTTGCGTAGTTATTTACGCACCTGTAATACAAGCTACTGATCTAGAACAACTTCACTCGGTTTGTTTAGGCGAAGGTCGCCAAACTATTTCGCTTTTTGATCCATGAACCAGTCCAGAAACTTACCCCTAATGAGGTAGATCTTTCTGGATACCTTGAGGATCGCACCCGACTCAGATAATCCATTTTTATCTCTTGTCTTCAATAACCAAATCATTTGATTTGAAGTCAGTAGCTCTGGGTTCTCACGGACTAATGTTGATGGCGTACAAATGTCGCCAAGTGTTGAAATATGTTCAGATGACACTGTTTTTTCCTTCGTGTTGTTGAAAAGAACAGCGCCAGTTTGGAAGGTTGTTGAGAGTAATAAAATCAGGAACGTATGGAGTCTAATGGGAACACTCTGTAACTACGGGGGATATCAAGAAAAAATTGAACTTATGGAATGTATGGAGAGCTAACTCAGCCCAGGTGTTAGTTAAATAGGTAAACTAAAACAGTGTGCTGTAATGGCGAAGGAATATTTTCAAAAGCACTTATTTCTATGAGCGGATATGATCAGTATCAAAATTAACTTCTCTGCCGGGGATAAATGGGCTTATTGAAGTCAAAGGTATTTAAGTTAAAAATGTCCATCAGTTTTCTTGTGCGTTAAACTCCTCACCAAGATACCGTTAGTAATAAATCAGAGAATAGGGAATATGAGAGAGGGAGACTTAAGTAATACAGATGTTGAATCAGTTAACAACAGTGAAGAAGAAATTGATCTTGGCCCAGTACTTAAATATTTGGAGTCAGAGAAGGGACATGAACTCGCCTCTAGAACACTTAGAATTATTGAAGATATAAAAAAAGCGACATTAGAAACCTCTTCAAGTCATGCCAAATTCGAGAAGTGGCTACAAGTTACAATCATTTCTATAGTTATTATAGCTTCTAGTGTTCTAACGTTTTTTGGAAAGTTCGACTCTACGACAGGTGTTCTATTTGGCACCTTGGTTGGCTATCTTTTCGGTAAAAAATAATTACCTGACACAGTTTTGCAATAGCGATTTAGAGTCGTAAACATAACTCATCAATCTTTTCGAGGCAGAGATGAATCAGTTAGTCATAGTGATCGGATTAATTAGTGGTGTCGCAACCATAATCAGCTTCTTGCTGGAAAAAGCCAACATTCGAGGAAATTGGATTCATGCTGCTTACGGTTTTTTTATCGCGCTATTCGCGTCAATACTAGTAGCAAATTTTACCTTCCATACATCTGAAAAAGCTGCTCTAGAAGAACAAATTAATAAACTTACAAACATACAGTTTCAGGCAGCAAATATTTTGACGCACACTCCTAGAATGAACGAAGGTGAAAAGAGAGGATTTATGTTTGCAAGCTTATCTTTTTTAGAATCTCATAGAAAGGAAATGCCTGATACATATGATTTGGCTAGACAATTTGCTTTGTCTAGCGGAGTTCTTGAAAACAGACAACAAGATGGAGTACAACGCTTACACCAGGGCTGGGCACTAAATGACGGTGCTGAAGCTATGGAATCGCTCTTACATGGTATCGCTGGAAGTGCATACAAAAAATAAACTCTAACTTGAGAGGTAATACCTTTATTGTAGATTCCGAATACGCACACATGAAAGGGAGTATTTGTTAGTGTGATTTTTTTCTAGATTTTCGTTTGCGTTTTGGAATATTCACACCAGCTTTTCTAAGTGCAGACAAGCCTCTAATCATACTGTCCTCAGAGACTCTCTGATCAAAAATTTCATCTGCATTGTATTGACTATCATAAGGAATTTGTTTCGATGCCAATGCCCATAGTTCTTGCCATAGTTCGAATGTTCTCAAAGCCCTGATCTCGTCTTCTGTACGTTCCTCAACATACTGTTTGGCAATATCCACACGGTGCTTCGTGAAAGGAGTTAAGCCATCATCCCGCGGACTGCTCTGTTTGGCCGACATCAAAAACTGGTTGATGTCTGACTCTTCTAACTTTATATCACTCAACTTGAGTCGTGTGACAGATCGGTGGTCAACCTTGAAACCAAACTGGTGAGATTCGTTTGAATAGACTCTTTTGAATCGTTGACCATCCTTATTGGTAAAATACAGCTCTTCAATATCGTAAGGCTCCACCCCAGCATGGATAGATGAGAACCATCTCGAGACCTCTTTTGTCGTCTCCAGTCCGAATGTACCTGTCCGAAATTGCGAGTTATCCAGCTTTTCTTGATATAAAGCAGTCTCGTGATGTGATGATTCACCATCACGACTGTCTTCCAGCCGTTCTTTTAGTTTGAAGAAAGGGTTGAGATACTCACTGTAAATTCTTGCTGTCAGATCTTCGTGAACTTCCGACTGCAAATTAAGAACATTTATAGCAGATATGTTTTCGTGGTACTTCCCCGACTCATAAGTCACATCACAATATGACCATTCAGATAAATTGATTTTTGTTGCTAAGGACAGTGACTCAAAGCCGATTTGATACTTTTTTACTTCGGCGAGAAAAACACCAGTCAGATAACACACTGGCCTCAACTTGCCCTCAAGAATCAACTTGATTAAGTCATTCACAAAAACTTTCTTACCAATTCTTTCAGATAAGTATTCTGCAGCATCTTCTAAGTTGAATATTCTGGCACCCAAATTTTCTAAACCAAGCATAGAACTCTCATATACAAAAAAGCCGAACCTAGAATCAGATTCGGCTTAAATGGTAAGTGAGACGACGCTCAACAACAATATATGTCTATCAACTTCTCCTCTACTACAGACTATATTCGGAAAACATCGCCCATTATTCTCTCAGATACCTTGGCTTTGTGGTCTGTCGAAAGATGTGCATATCGCTTTGTTGTTTCAGTGGATTTGTGTCCCAGTATTTGAGCTGCCTCGTAGAGTGTTGCACCGCCCATTACAAGATAACTTGCTGCTGTATGCCTCAAATCATGAAAACGGAATTGCTCTATACCCGCCTCTTCTAGTGATGCTTTCCATCTTTTGGTGAAATCGAAAGACTTGTCTGGTTTTGTTGGACTTCTAAAGATGAGGCCACTACCTACTTGTCGATGAGCAAGTAATTCATTCATTGCAGGGACTGGGATTGGATTTAACCGAGGCTCTCCATTTTTGGTGTCATCTAACCTTGCGATATTTTTCCTGAAATCGATATCAGACCACCTGAGCCCCAAAAGTTCAGACTTCCTCATTCCAGTCGTTATGGCCATAAGAACAAGTAAGTAGAGCTTATCCCATGTTGAGCGTTTACAAGCAGCTATCAGCCTAGCAAGTTCATCTTCTGTTAGGTAACGATTTATTAAGTTTGGAGTGGCTTTGACCTCAATACCAGACACAGGATTCTCAGTTAGGTAATCTTTATTGATTGCAAACTTGAAGATAGCTGATAGAACGACTTTATAGCGAATAACAGTGTTTGTGGAAAGTGGTTTGTCAGATCTTTTACCACTTCCATCAGTCTTGAATGTATTACGCTTCAAGAGCTTATCAATAGCCTTCCTGACATGCTTTGGCTTGATTGCTTTGACTGGGGTATCGCCGAACTCTGTAAGCCAGTACAAGGCTCTGTTGAGCTGATTCTTATCTTTACCTGACCAGCAAGCCATGTATTCGTTGACCAAATCATTAAATCTAACGAAGTGTAGTTCAATGCCTAGTTTGCCGAACAACTCAGGTCCACCCAAAGCATCGACCTTTTCAGGAGATAACTTCTTTATTTTTTTAGGCTTAAGATTGAGGATTTTTTCGACTTTTGATTCAAAGTCTTCTGACCAGTGTTCAGCATCAGCTTTTGAAAAAAACGTTTTTGCTTGAAGGAATGTGTAGTTTTTACGAACTTCAGCTCGGAATGAGCTGTTAGATAGCTTTCGGATGTATGCCATTTGGATTTAACCTCTTAACTCCCCCCGCTACGCAAATCAAAGTAGCGTCATTTGCGTACTTTGTAGCGTACTACGAGTGAGTCTAATCAGGTTTCAACCGATGGCATTTGGTTGATTTGCCTTGCAAAACAAGGACTTTAATTGGTAGCGGGGGCTGGATTTGAACCAACGACCTTCGGGTTATGAGCCCGACGAGCTACCAGACTGCTCCACCCCGCACCGGTTAAGCAAAAAATTATACTAAGTTGGTGCTATTCCTGCAAGTCATTTATTACTATCTTTTAATTTTCTGGTTAAGGTGTTGCGTCCCCAGCCCAATAACTTGGCAGCTTCTTGCCTTTTCCCTGCCGTTTTCTCCAAGGCCACATCCATTAATAATTGCTCAACCTCGGGAATAACCTCAGCTAAAACATCATCTTGACCACTCAGTGCTTTTTGAGCTGCCCATTGTTTGAACAAGGCCTGCCAATTTCCTGTCCCTAACTGCCCGCCCATAACGTCACCTAATAATTCATCTGGCAAATCATCCATTTCTATAATAGATGCGGGAGACATCACGGTTAGCCAACGACACGTATTCTCTAACTGCCTCACATTCCCTGGCCATGGAAGCTGGCTGAGATAATTTTCTACCGCTGCCGACAAGCTTTTAACTTGTACTGATAATTCATTCGCAGCTTTATTTAAAAAATAACTTGCTAGGGCGGGCACATCTTCCTGGCGGTCTCGTAATGCAGGGCTTTGAATACGAATAACATTTAAGCGATGGAACAAATCTTCACGAAACTCGCCTCGCTCAACTAATTTTTCTAAGTTCTGATGGGTCGCAGCGACAATTCGGACGTCACATTTCACTGAACTGTGTCCACCCACTCTAAAAAACTCACCATCTGACAATACGCGCAATAAGCGAGTTTGTAACTCTAGCGGCATATCCCCTATTTCGTCTAAAAACAATGTACCACCATCGGCTTGTTCAAAACGACCTTTACGTGCTGCATGAGCACCTGTAAACGCTCCTTTCTCATGGCCAAATAGTTCAGACTCCATTAACTCTTTGGGAATGGCTGCCATATTCAATGCTATAAATGAGCGAGACGATCTCGGGCTATGCTTGTGCAAGGCATTAGCAATCAATTCCTTACCCGTACCAGACTCACCATTGATCAACACCGTAATGTTAGAACGGGCTAAACGACCTATCGCTCTAAACACTTCTTGCATCGCGGGTGCTTCACCAATAATCTCAGCACTGACTTTCACTGCTTCTTCTTCTACCGGCGCATTTTCATGATAATGTGCGATGGCTCTTTGCACTAAGTCAACGGCTTCATCAACATCAAAAGGTTTAGGTAAATATTCAAATGCGCCACCCTCATAAACAGACACCGCACTGTCTAAATCTGAGTACGCGGTCATAATAATGACGGGAAGTTTAGGCGCTAATTTTTTAAGTTCGGCCATCAATTCAAGGCCATCGATCCCAGGCATACGGATATCACTCACTAGCACATCTGGATGACTCGATTTGAGAGCCGTCAATACAGCATCGCCTTGTTCAAACGTGCGTACCTCGATGCCATCGGCTTGAATCGCTTTTTCTAATACCCATCGAATCGATCGATCATCGTCGACAATCCAAACATTTGCTTTATGAGTCACTGACTTGCTCCAAGGGAAAAACGATAGAAAATACGGTGTGTCCCGGCCGGCTCGTACAACTGATAACACCTTTGTTCCGATGCACGAGGCTTTGACAAATATACAGCCCTAAGCCAGTTCCTTCTGGCCTACTGGTCACCAATGGGTAAAACATGCTTTCTTGTAATGATGGGGGAATACCTTGCCCGTCATCAATGATATCGATACCGACAGCAAGTCGATAACGGTGATTATCTATCGTGACATGGCGTTTAATTCTGGTTTTCAAGGTGATATTACCTACCCCATTCATGGCTTGAACTGCGTTACGGATAATATTGAGAAACACTTGTACTAATTGATCTAGATCGACAGCTAAATCAGGGATACTCGGATCATAATCGGCGATAAAAGTCAGGCGTTCATCGACTTCAACTTTGACCAATTGCCTTACACGCTGCAGGACTTCATGTATATTGACTTGGCCTGTTTTGCTTTGTTGGTGAGGGCCTAACATGCTGGTCATCAAATTTTGTAATCGATCGGCTTCGGAAATAATAATACCGGTATATTCTTTGAGATCTTCTGACTCTAATTGCCGCTCTAATAGTTGTGCGGCACCGCGTAAGCCGCCCAGAGGATTTTTTATCTCATGGGCCAGACCACGCACGACTTGTTGTTGGGCATGTAAGCTTTCATCTCGGCTGATTCGCTGTTGGTTATCAAGTTGAAAAAATTCTAATAAGAAAGTGTGGCAAAGGCCGTCTACTTCTAATAACTTGAGCGCACAATCGACCATTGTCTCCCCGGTCGCAGGAATGTATAACTTAATTTCACGTTCTATCATTGCTTGACCAGTTTCTTGCACCTTACGCAAGCTGATAAACAAAGCTTCCTCACCGGGTAGCATGGTTTGAAATGGGATTAACTCCGCTTGACGTTGGCTCATGTCAAATAGCACCTCAGCCGAGGTATTGATAAACCGGACTTTGAAATGTTCATCTAGAATAACGATGGCACTCGCTAAGCTTTCAACTATATTTTGGTAAGAAACTTGACTCATATTCCCTGTTGCGCCTTCAACCTCATTATGAAATTAAGAGCAATAACTGCTCCAACTTCAAACACTACGCCAAGAAAAATAAAATAATCATTTAAAAACAAATAGTTATATATATTTGTTTTTTTATCGTGATTATCCGTCTCTTGTTTTATCGCGTTATTGGTATTTTAATAGCTTGTCACCAGCACCACAATGGCGCACAGCCTAAAGACGCTATTGCGCAATGATTCGATCGCTCAATTGCTTGGCGGGTTTACGGGGATTTGTTGCTTTTTGGCCACCGAGTGACGATGCATGTGGAATAAAACCGATTTACTGGTTTTCAGAACTTTGCCCTGCTTATCCACGACAGACACTGTCAGTATATGACTTCCTCGTTCGATATTTTTAAGCGTATACGCTAACCCTGTCTGTGGTTCACCTAGCGCTTTGCCGTCTAATTTAAACTGAACTTGATCCACTCTGTCGGTATTGAGCTCTGGCGTTATCGTCGCTGTGGCAGTAAAAATGCCTCCACCTTCCCAAATACTTTGGTTTTGTTCGGGCGACACGATACTAATTTTATACTTCGGTTTTTTAAGGTTTTCGTCATTATCATTCACTTGTGATTGCGCGTCATCCGCAGGTACAACGGGGATTGGCAATGCCTCATAGGTTGGCAACGCCTCCAACTCTATTTGTTCTGCTTGCGTATCCGGTACATCGCTATAAGTGACATTACCTTGTTTATCAACAGAACGGTAAATATCCGCTTGTACACTACAGGCGAGAATCAAAGCTAATGATAAAAAGTATTTCATATCTGAATAATAGGCCAGCTCTGACGGTTGTGCAATAGTCAGAAACAAAAACGCCTCCATCTGGAGGCGTTTTCTATCTTATTGATTTGAAACTACAAATTAAACGCTGTAGTACATATCATATTCAGCAGGGTGCGTTTCCATGCGAATACGCGTCACTTCACCCATTTTCAATGCAATGTAACCATCGATCATGTCATCAGTAAAGACACCGCCATCGGTTAAGAAGGCCCGATCTGCATCTAAGGCATCTAATGCTTGATCTAATGAATGACAGACTGTTGGAATTTCTGCGGCTTCTTCAGCTGGTAAGTCATATAAGTCTTTATCCATTGCATCACCAGGATGAATCTTGTTTTTGATCCCGTCAAGGCCAGCCATTAACATGGCAGCGAAAGCAAGGTAAGGATTAGCAGTCGGATCACCAAAACGTACCTCGATACGACGACCTTTTGGACTATTCACAAACGGAATACGAATCGATGCACTGCGATTTCGAGCTGAGTAAGCCAGCATCACAGGAGCTTCAAAACCTGGTACTAAACGTTTGTAGCTGTTTGTACTGGCATTTGTGAACGCATTTAGTGCACGTGCATGTTTAATAATACCGCCAATGTAATAAAGGGCAGTTTCAGACAAGCCACCGTATTTATTACCAGCAAATAGATTTTCACCATCTTTGGAAAGTGACATGTGAACATGCATACCACTACCGTTATCGCCCACTAATGGCTTCGGCATAAATGTCGCAGTTTTACCGTAAGCATGAGCAACGTTATGTACCACGTATTTTAGCTCTTGTACTTCATCCGCTTTTGAAACTAACGTATTGAATTTAACGCCAATTTCACATTGACCCGCTGTCGCCACTTCGTGATGATGCACTTCGGTTGTTTGCCCCATTTCTTCTAGGGTCAAACACATTGCACTACGGATATCTTGTAATGAATCTACTGGCGGTACTGGAAAATACCCCCCTTTCACACTAGGACGGTGACCTTTATTACCATCAGGGAATACTTTTTCGGTATTCCACGATGATTCATCAGAATCAATTTTATAGAATGAACCCGACATATCGCTGCCCCAACGGACATCATCTAAAATGAAAAACTCGGGCTCTGGGCCAAAGAATGCAGTATCTGCTATACCAGTTGCAATTAAATGAGCTTCAGCACGTCTAGCAACACTGCGTGGGTCACGTTCGTAACCTTGCATAGTTGAAGGCTCTATGATGTCACAACGAATGATTAATGTGTTGTCATCCATAAAGGGATCCATCACCGCCGTCGTTGGATCTGGCATAAGAATCATGTCTGATTCGTTAATTCCTTTCCATCCTGCAACCGATGAACCATCGAACATGTTACCTTCTGTAAAGGTATCTTCATCAATAGAATGCGCAGGGAAAGAAACGTGTTGCTCTTTACCACGAGAGTCAGTGAAACGGAAATCAACAAAGGTGACTTCCTCATCTTTAATCATTTGAAGCACTTTTTCGACAGACATTAAATTTTCTCCAATTTAAAAATTGCTGTGAGTTGTATATAGAAACCCATCTGATATAGCATAAAATGAGCCAACTTTTTAATAGATATAAAATCAAGTAGTTATTGTATTATCTTGGTGCGTAACGCACCGTTATGGTGCTAACAGGGTAATAATGCACCATTTTAGTACTATCCGCTCACGCGTACGGTGATAATAATGTCACCCTCGTTTCCCCCTGTTTCAATAATCTCATGGCCATTAATTCGGGCCCATGCAGGTATATCACTTAAGGCACCCGGATCGGTGCAAATGACGTCTAATATATCACCAACAGCTAATTCCTTAACCTTATTTTGTGTTTTGATAACAGGCATCGGACAGAGCATTCGTCTTGCATCAAGTTCGTAGCGCATTATACATGCCACGCTTCAAGCACTTGCTCGGTTGTTAGCGGGTGGATTTCCAAGTTTTGGACGCCCGAGCTAGGAATGGTCAATGTCATTTCTACTTTTTCGGCATCACGTCCTTGGCCATAGCGCGCGACAATACTCGCCGCATGTTCATAATCTTCTGGCGCGATATCCCCATCAATTAATGCTAAGGGGCCATTATGGCTTATCGCTTGAATGGAAATGTATTGTTTGCGATACCCTTCTAGATATTGGCTCTCACCAGCATCTCTCGCAATAATCAATTTGTAGTTACCTTTGGGTCTCAAATGCCGTCCCACTTTGAGTAACATAATATCGTCCATTTCATAGTCACGACTGCCTCGACCTTGCCATAAATCGACCAACTTATCGGAATAGTTTTTATCGGTTAAAAAGCAGCAGCCTCCTGCCGGCGAGGCGTAATCCGTAAAGCCAAACTTCTCAGCCAAGGCCATCTGTGGTTTACGGCTTCGGCCGCTAAAATCATAGAGCTTGTCTCTATCCACCCAGCCTTCTAGCTCTGGTTTTGTAGCAGGTAAGTTTTTAGCACATAGTGGTCTGAGCAAAATATCATCGGCGCCCGATTCTTGTGCCACAATCGGCATCGTTTGTTTACGTTGTGACATGGGCCTTTGACCTATCACTTCACCAGTGATAATAAAATCAAAGCCATCTTTACGATTTTCTTTTACCCATTCGACCGCCTTATTAACCATAAAGATTTTGCAATCTAGACAAGGGTTCATATTGGCGCCATAGCCATGTTTGGGGTTGAGCAAGACATCTTTATATTCCTGGATGACATCCACAATATTGAGCTTGATCCCTAATTGTTCTGCAACCCAAAGTGCATTATTGCGTTTTTGCTTATCTTTATCTTGGTTACGAATCGCATGAGTATGCCCTTCGACACAAAAACCAGTATAGAAATTAATGCCTTCTACTTCGATACCTTGCTCTTGTAACACGCGTACAGCTAACATCGAATCTAGGCCACCAGAAATCAGCGCAATCGCTTTATGTTGCTTGACCATTATGCTGTCCCCCCCACGGTTAAACCTTCTATTTTCAATGTCGGCTGGCCCACACCCACAGGCACACTTTGTCCTTCTTTGCCGCAATTACCAACGCCTGTATCTAATGCTAAATCATCAGCAACCATTCTGATTCGACTCATCACCTCAGGGCCATTCCCGATCAAGGTCGCTCCTTTAACGGGACGCGTGATTTTGCCATGTTCGATGAGATAAACTTCGCTGGTAGAAAAAACAAATTTTCCTGACGTAATATCCACTTGACCACCACCGAAATTCACGGCATAAATCCCTTTATCAACGGACGCAATGACTTCTTCCGGTTTGTGCTTACCAGGTAACATGTAAGTATTGGTCATTCTCGGCATCGGCAAATGCGCATACGATTCGCGTCGGCCATTACCAGTACTACGGGTCCCCATCAATCGTGCATTGTGTTTATCTTGCATATAGCCCGTTAATTTACCTTTTTCGATCAAGGTCGTACTTTCTGTCGGCACCCCTTCATCATCGACATTTAATGAACCGCGCCGGTCTTGTAATGTACCATCATCGACTACAGTACAGAGTGGCGAAGCGACCATCTCACCCATACGTCCAGAAAAGGCAGAGCTGCCTCGGCGATTAAAATCACCCTCTAAACCATGGCCTACAGCCTCGTGTAACAACACTCCCGGCCATCCTGATGCCAAAACGACGGTCATATTACCTGCGGGCGCATCGACAGCCTCTAGATTGACTAAAGCTTGACGTACCGCTTCTTTGGCGAAATCTGCCGCCATATTATTGTCTTGAAAATAACGGTAATCTAGGCGGCGCCCGCCTCCAGCGCTGCCGCGTTCGCGGCGACCATTTGACTCGACAATTACACTGACATTCATTCTAATTAACGGGCGGATGTCACTTGCTAAGGTACCGTCACTCGCCGCGACTAAAATGGTGTCTAACTCTCCCACTAAACTGGCATTAACTTGCGTCACTCTGGGATCAGATGCTCTAGCAACTTGATCTGCTTGTTGCAATAAAGCCAATTTTTGCGCTACCGATAAACTCGCTAGGGGATCGGCTTCACCATAGAATTGTGGTCTTTGCGTTCGTTTCCATGCTTGTACTCTACCACTATCACCTTGGCGTGAAACAGCTCTTGCTGCTTGGGTTGCAGCCTGTAATGCTGGCAAAATCAGATCATCTGAATAAGCAAAACCTGTTTTTTCACCGCTACATGCGCGAACACCAACGCCTTGTTCAATATGATAGCCACCGTCCTTGATAATCCCATCTTCGAGCACCCAGTTTTCTTGGCGAGATTGTTGAAAATATAAGTCAGCATAGTCCACGCCTTGTCCCATCGTCATGGCTAAGGCATTTTCTAAATCAGCTTCAGTTAATCCCGCAGGAACTAATAATTGTTGATTCGCTTGTTGGTAGCAGTTATCTATCATGAATATCTTTACTAAAAACGACTATAAAACCTAAGATGATACCAGAGATCCGCTCACGGCTCTTGCGATTATCGTGCGGGTAATGTCGGCACCATGACGCTCAAATCAGGCGCCTGCCATGGCCCTGTTAAGTTATAGTTATAACTAATCATGTTGACAATTTGCTTATCAAATAACTTGCCCGCTAATTTGTCAGCCAATAAGATTGCCGTCCCAAGCCCGAGCCCGACTGGCCCGCCAGCGACAGCACCCGCTATTGGCAAGGTGGAGGATACATTCGGCGTCACTTTGACTTTTTGATTATATCGTTGATTGATTAAGTCAATCGGTCCGGTAATCTCAATATTTGCAGACTCACTCTTTAAGATGAAATCTTGCGTGTTTGCCAAACCATTGGCAATATCAAACGCGCCGCGAATTGTGCTAAAGTTTAGCCCTTTCCCAAATAACTCATTAAAGTCCAAGGTAAGTCGGCGTGGTATCGCTGCAATACTCAGTAAGCCAAATACGCGCCCAGCAGCACCCGGTTCGATATCTTTTAATTTGCCATTTTCGAGTTTAAAGCTCAAGGTGCCGCTTGCTGATTGTTCAGATACTGCCAGCGGTTCGCCTGGCCATGAGAAAGACATCAATAATTTGGCTTTTTTGGCTTCAATCGTCGGTTGGTAACCGAATTTCTCGAGCAAGTTCGCAAAGTCACCACTATCCACTCGTAATGCTAATTCGGTTTGTTCGCTTACTGCAGATTGTTGCCAAACGCCTTTGGTGACTGAACCAGTATAAGCATCTGAGGTCAGGTTTGCTGATGTTATCGTCCACTGTTGTTCAGCTTGAACAGCCGTTAACTGGAAATGGCCCAACGGGGTATCACTTAGCACTAAATCGGCCACATCAATTTTCATAGAAGGCCAAAGACGAGAACGCCCTGTTTGCTGCTGTCGATCAGTTTGGCTCGGTATGGTCAACGCAAGTCGCTCTAAATCCGCTTGTAACATAGCTTGTTGGTTGAATACTCTAGGAATAATAACTTGACCTTTTACATCTTGACTTTGAATCGAAGCTCGCCAACCTTGTGTTAGTTTTTCTGAGCGAATATTCACCTCAGACCAATGCTGGCCATACCCAGTTAATTCGCCAATATTTAGCGATAGTTGTGTGATTTCTGGCAGCGTCGACGCATCTGCTGTTTGATGTTGGTCTGACCATAACAACCACTTCTCAGCATCTAACGTTGTCATGTTAATCGCCAGTTTTGGGGCATCAAAAAGCTGATCGCCCTTCGATGCCATGAATGTTGTTTCGACGGCACCGTCATAGTGGATGACCAAGCTAGGGCTATTGACGGCTTGCTTAAAGCTAGCTTTAAAGGCTTTGTCCTGACCCGCCGCCTTTTGAAGCGGCTCGGGTAATGCTATTGCAAGCCCTAACAGATTGGATGTCATCGATACATCGACATAAAAATCACCAATACCTCGCTCAGAAATCGCAACCTCTAGCTGATATGGCGTTTCCCCAGTTATAAAATCAGGAATTTGCCCAGGCCACGTTTGCCGTAAAGTCGCGACTGTTGTATTGCCTTTTGCGGCGACTACCGTACCCTCGCCTTTGGGAAAAACACTAATGTCGACACGCTGGTCTAAAAACTGACCGGTAATATTGTTCGCTGTCACACCTTGATTATGAAACGCTAATAAACCATTCACTTGGGTCAGAGGCAATTCGGGTATCGTTTTCTGATAAAGCTGACTATTAATAAAGCTAACATCGCCTTTGACTTGCGTGTCATCGGTATCCGCTAGAGGTACGGTCATACTGAGACTAATATCACTCCTCCCTTTGGCCACCACTGTTTTCACCACAGTACCAAACCGCTCTTTAAGTGGGCTATTTTGTAGGAAATTTAAAGCTTGTTGCGTGCTGCCGTTTAACAGCCCTTCGAGCGTCAGGATCGGTTTAGCCTCTAGCAGTTTATCAATACGGGTTTCGACTTGTTCAAAGGTAAATCCGGCGATCGTCCCTTGTTGGCTGTTAATAATTAAATTATTGCCTTGTCCTGTGATCGTCCCCGTCACATTAAACAGATCGGGCCAATCTCGCGCGTAATGTAATTGCACATCTTTAACGTCAAGGGACAAATCAAATTTCCCTTGCGGTTTATCTTCTGGAGATTGATAGGGAAAGGCAGCCAGATCTCCTTGTAGCGTTATTTGTCCATGTACAACTTCTCCTGCGAGAAAAGCCCCTTTTGACCATTTTTTGAAATCCTCACTTAATAATTTTTCAGGAAAGTAGGATTGCCAGCGTGCCACAGCAATATTGTCGAGTGTCACAACGGTATCATTGAAAATTTTTCCTTGCGAATCTCGTTCGACCTGACCATCAAACTGTATATTCAAGTCCGCATTATTTATCGTCACCGCATTGCCTTGCAATCGCCATGCTTGCGCGTTTTTTTCAAAAGCAATTTCACCAGAGATATTGTCAAAGAATAAAGTATCTTCAAGCCAAGTCGCGGGTTGTAGAGTCACTTGTTGACTAGTTATTTGCACCTTTGCCTTCTGTTCAGAAAACTGAATAGCTGCATCAATATTATTGATTCCGGGGTAATCGGCCCAGGGTTTTAATTGGCCGTTTTTGAGTTGAAACGAAGCCGACGTCAAACCCGCATCTAGGTAATATTGCACTTCAGATTGTTCGATATCGCCAGCAGGATGTTGCTGTAATAACAGTTCAGGTAAGGTACCAGACAAGGCTGCCACTGAGATGACATCTTCAATACGCAAAAAATCACTTTTTGCCGTAATCTGCTTATCCTGTTGAGACACCAGTAATGTAGTGTCAGGCCATGTTTTACCATTCATGGTCAGTTGAAGTTTGGTGCCAGACAGCACCCATGATTCTGGCTTTAGCTGCCAAGCAAATTGGCCGTTAAATCGGTCAACCACCACGGGGGCTAGATCGGGGGCATCATGATTTGTTGCCAGTAAAGCTTGCGACAATTCGAGTTCAATATTGGCAGTATTCAATATGTTGCCCACACCGCGACCATGGACTGTCGTATCGAGACGACCTTGCTCAACTGCAATATTTTGCCAATGTAAGTATGAATGTAATGGCGCTAACAAAACAGCCTTCGCGTCTATTGTCCATCGCCAAGTAGTCAGTTCAGGTTGTTGTTGATTCAAGTCCCAATTGGCTGAAAACTGTATATTGTCACCCAGTGAGGCAGGTAAGAAAATTTGCCCCCTAGTCTGCCAATCTGTCGCGCGATGTGAAATCACCGCTTGATCTATTTGATACCGACCAGTCAAGACCGTTTGTTGCTGATCAATGTAATCAACTGTGACCGTTTTGAGGTGAAAGCTATCAAGGCTATTGGCACGGACGATCAGATCCGCAAATAAAGGTGTCGAATCACTTCGTTGATTAAAGCCTTTCAGAACAATCTGACCATTTCGATCTCTAACCACCGCGATATTTAACCCGACGACCGTAATATCGTCCAACCTCAGGTCGGTAAACCAAAAGCTACTCAAGACATTCAAGTCAAGATACAGTGTTTCTAGGCTTAATAATTCTGCTGAATCACCATGCCCCATCACCTTCACTTTATTTAACGCTAATTGAGGTGAAGCACCAATCCAAGTCAATTTGATTTGTGCTATCTCAATCGGATAGCCCAACGTTTCGCTCACCCATGATGTAATCGCCTCTTGTTGTTGGTCAACTACATCTGACATCCAATAAAACACCGTCATCATCATAGCGACAACGATCAGTAGAAGGTAGGCGACAGATTTAACGATAAAACCGTTATTATGCTTGGCGTGACTCATAAACTTTAGTGTCGGGTTAACCCCGAAGGTTCCGGCTTATTGGGGCTCGATATTGGGTCATATTTTTTTCATCTACCTATCTTGCCTCGCCTTTATACTCTCACGGTCAACTTACATTAACACGACGTTAAACTGTTCTCGCCCATATTGGGCTTCTGTTTTGAACACAATAGCCTTACCAATAAACTGCTCCAATTCAGCAACATAGGTTGAGTCGTCATCATTAAGCTTGTCAATCACCTCTTGAGAAGCCAAGACCACAAATCGACTGGTTTCATATTGTTTTGCTTCTCTCAATATTTCTCGAAATATCTCATAACACACCGTCTCGATACTTTTAGTATATCCTTTGCCTTCACAGGTAGGACATGGGTCGCATAGTACATGTCCTAGACTTTCTCGACTACGCTTTCGCGTCATTTCTACCAAACCCAATTCAGATACACCACAAATATTGTGTTTCGCCCTATCGGATGCCATGGCTTTCTCTAATGTCCTTAGCACTTGTTCACGATGTTCGGGTTCTTCCATATCAATAAAGTCGAGGATAATGATGCCGCCTAAATTACGCACCCGTAATTGTCTTGCAATCGATTGTGCTGCCTCAAGATTGGTTTTAAAAATGGTTTCTTCCAAGTTTTTATGACCAACAAAACCACCCGTATTGACATCGACCGTCGTCATCGCTTCAGTTTGATCAAAGATCAAATAGCCACCAGACTTTAAGGAGACTTTACGCTCCAAGGCTTTTTGTATTTCATCCTCAACACTGTATAAGTCAAATAAAGGCCCAGCACCTTTATACAACTCTATACGTGATACACATTCCGGCATAAACCCTTCTGCAAATTTAACGACTTTGGCATAGGTCTCGACCGAGTCTATTCGGATTTTCTCGACTTCGGGTGAAAACAAATCTCGTAATGACCTTAAGGCCAAAGGCAAGTCTTCGTGCAAAACATCACTGGTCTTGACGGTCTTTTTACGGTCCATTAACTTCGCCCAAAGACGATGTAAAAACTGTAGGTCTGCTAGTAATTCGACTTCTTGCGCGCCTTCCGCAGCCGTTCTTAAAATATATCCCCCTGCATCAGGTTCAAGTTGGGAGACCAGGCATGACTTGAGCCTGTCCCGTTCTTGTTCATCTTCGATTTTTAATGACACGCCAATCCCTTGTGTATCAGGCATATACACTAAGTAGCGAGAAGAAACAGACAATTGCGTCGTTAACCGTGCCCCTTTTGTGCCCATCGGATCCTTGATAACTTGGACCAGTATTTCTTGGCCTTCGCGTAATAAAGACGTAATAGGCGGTACTTCACTTTCCTGTAAATCGCCCGTCTGCCCTTGTGGAATCGAAATGTCCGAAGCATGCAAAAATGCCGCCCTAGCAAGCCCTATCTCAACAAAAGCGGCTTGCATCCCTGGTAAAACACGGCACACTTTACCTTTATAGATATTACCGACCAGCCCACGATATTCTGTCCGTTCGATAAAGACTTCTTGCAAAATACCATTATCAACGACCACGGCGCGGGTTTCACTTGGGGTGACATTGATTAGAATTTCACTACTCATAACAAAATTGACCTATTTCCATTAATAGTTCTCGCGTTTCTCGGATCGGTAACCCCATAATGCCAGAATAACTGCCTTGTATCTCTTGAATAAACATTGCCGCTAGCCCCTGTATCGCATAACTGCCGGCTTTGTCTTCACCTTCACCTGTTGATAAATACCACGTTATCTCTGCAGGGGTCAGCGTTGAAAAGGTTACCGAGCTTTGACTAAGGCGATAAAGCACATGGTCGTCATACACTATCGCCACAGCCGTTAATACTTGATGCTGCCGTGCTGATAAACGTTGCAACATACTGCGCGCCTGCTGTTCATTTTTGGGCTTACCAAGGACCGTTTGCTCGACAATGACCGATGTATCTGCGCCTATAACGGGTCGCTTGGTGCCAGATTTCACCCTCTGCCATCCCGCCTGGGCTTTAGCAATAGCCACTCGTCGAACATAGTCTTCTGGCGACTCGTTTAGATATTGGGTTTCATCAACATCTAAACGCAATATGTCGAATGTAACGCCCATTTGTAATAATAGCTCGCTACGTCGTGGCGATCCCGAAGCCAAATAGACCGTTGGTAAGTTCATGCGCGATGATAAGGGTGGTTTTGTAACACAGTCCAAGCACGATACAGTTGTTCTGCCATCACGATACGTACTAATGGATGCGGTAAAGTCAGCGCTGATAAAGACCACGTTTGGTCTGCTCTTTGACGACATTTAGCCGCTAGACCATCTGGCCCGCCAACCAATAAAGACACATCACGACCATCACTCAACCAGTTTTGCATTTGCTCTGCGAGTTGTTCTGTCGTCCACGGCTTACCCCTGACATCGAGCGACACTACATGATGATCGGCTGGGACAGCGGTCAAAATACGCTCCCCTTCTTCTTCCATCCACTGCATGCTGTGACCACTTTTTCCTCGCTTGGCCGGTGGTATTTCATGTAATTGCAGTTGGCACTCCCTTGGAAGTCGCTTAGCATATTCTTGATAACCATCGTTCACCCAAGCTGGCATCTTGGTGCCCACTGCCACCAAGTTTAGTTTCATTTGTCTTCTGCTGTTGCCTGCTTGTCAGTTTCTTCAGGTACTTGCCAAAGCTTTTCTAGGTTATATGTAGAGCGCGTTTGTGGCGTCATAATATGTGCGATGACATCACCTAAATCAACCAAAGCCCACTCACCAACCTCTTGCCCTTCGACACCTAGCGGTTGATGACCGGCTGCTTTAGCTTGCATCGCAACTTCATTCGCCAAGGCTTTCACTTGACGTGTCGATTTACCGGTCGCGATAATCATAAAATCAGTGACATCGGTCATTTTGGTCACATCAAGTACTTGTATATCTTCTGCTTTTATATCTTCTAGTGCATCAATCACTAGTGATTTCAATTCATTGGCCTGCATTGGGCGCTCCGTTATTAACTAGGGATATAGTTTATCATTAACACTTACCCCGCTTGTGACTTTTGTATCGGTCTCGGATCACTCGGTTCAGGAAACCATTGATTGGTTTTACCGCTCAAGTAATACGCTGTCAGACCAACCCATTCTCGCCAGGCGGGTTCTAACACTTCGAGATGCTCGTATATATTAAATCCCCATTGCCTTAACGCCGGTTGATTACTGCGATAATCGACCGGGTAGGCAATTGTGTCGATACCTTGTTGTCTAGCAATACCCATCGCGCGTGGCATATGAAATGCGGAAGTAACTAATAAATATCGTCCATTTAGTTTAGGTAATAAAGGCGTGATCAATAAAAAGTTTTCAGCCGTATTGCGCGCTTTAGATTCAATAATAAGACGCTGCTCGGCAATACCTACCGCAGTTAATAGTGTTCGCGCTATACGTCCCTCATCACCAATACCTTGCAGCCCGAGCATACTATTACCGCCAGTAAATATGACAGGGGCTTTCGGGTAGCGCTTCGCTAATATAGCCGCGCCGATATAACGGTCTCCTCCCGCGCCCAACTCTGCACTATTCCAGCTGAGGGATGATTTTAGCTGCTCACCGCCCCCTAAGACAATAATGCCATCGACTTGCTGAGGCATCACATCCGGCTTTGAAAAGCGCGTCTCTAGTGGATAGATCACACTATCGCCAAGTGGATAAAGCATGATGACTAGGCTGAATAAAGTCGCTGGCAATAAAAAACATTTCGCGGCAGAAATAGCGCCTTTAAGCAGTAAAAGTGTGCCGACTATCAGCATCAAAACAAGGATATTACTCGGACTTAAGATACCCCAAGCTAATTTCGACGCGATAAAAAAGAACTCCGTCATTGGCTACCTGCCTCGTAGTGAAAAAGAGTGTCTCGAACTAAAAAGCATCATTTAAGCCAAGATCCAGCTGTCGACTCATTTTTTGTTCTGATACCGACTTATCAAAACCACTGACCGCGATACCTATCAACCTAACCGCTAACTGACCCGCTTCTGTCCTACTTAGCAATTCGGGTATTAAGCTTCGAATCATCGGTAAATCTAGACCATCTTCAAATGTTGCTGATCTTGTCACTTGTCGAAAATCAGCATATTTGACTTTAAGCGTCACGGTTCTGGCGGTAAATTTAAGCCGTTGCAAGTCAGCCCATACTTGTTCACTTAACTGGTCAAGCTGCCCTCTCAATTCAATAATAGATCGAATATCTTGTTGGAAAGTCGTTTCTTTACCGATCGATTTACGCCTACGCGCACTCTGAACGGGCCTCTTATCAATACCACGTGCAATATGGTAAAAATAATGCCCCGTCTTGCCAAACTGGTCCACTAACGCCGCTTCAGTCCATTGCTTTAGGTCGCCGCCCGTCTCAATACCAATGCTTTTCATTTTGGCTTCCGTTGCAGGGCCAATGCCGTGAAACCGACCAATCGCTAGACTGGCCACAAAGCCTGGCCCAGCTTCTGGAGGAATCACATACAAACCATCCGGCTTATCCATATCCGATGCCATTTTAGCCAAGAATTTATTATATGAGACGCCCGCAGAGGCGACCAGATTCGTTTCAGCCGCCACTTCACGTTTAACCGCTTGCGCGATATAGGTTGCGGAACCATTAAAATAATTTGCTTCCGTTACATCTAAATACGCCTCATCAAAAGATAGCGGTTCAACTTCATTTGCATAGCGCCAAAATATGGCACGGATTTGTTCAGATATTTCGCGGTAGACATCAAAGCGATGCGGCACAAAAATAGCTTCAGGGCACAGGCGATAAGCAGTCGAACTTGGCATAGCAGAGCGAATGCCAAACTGCCTGGCCTCGTAACTACAGGCAGCAACGACACCGCGCTCGTTAGGCTTGCCACCGACAATCAGTGGCTTACCACGATATTGCGGATAGTCTCGTTGTTCTACCGATGCAAAAAATGCATCCATGTCGACATGAATGATTTTACGTTGTCGTTTGCGATCGTCACTCATGTTCTTAAAATAAGTTTAATAAATAGCGCTAAATTACCGATATAAACCTAATTGCGCGATCAATTGAGCCACTGGGTCTGGCGTTAAAAATGCGGGGCTAAGACCGTTGGCGATACCCGCTCTAATCCCAGTAGCTGAAATATTTAATTGCGTTAAGGTCACAGGCCAAATTTTACCCGCGCGTTGTGTTTCATCACCTGAGGTTGCCAAATGTGATTGATACCACGCAGCCATAGTGTTCGATAAGGCCTCACTTTGCTCTGGCCTTTGTATCAACGCGATATGACTCAGCGTTAACAATTGTTGCCAGTGATGCCAAGTGTCGATTTGAGCAAAGGCATCTGTTCCCATCATGAGAAATAAGGGACGCTCTGGGTATTGCGCTCGTAATGACGCTAAGGTATCGACCGTGTAAGAAGGCCCTTGACGTTTTAATTCACAATCATCAACCACAAATGTCTGGCTATTTTTAACCGCCAAATGCAACATCATTAACCGTTGCTCTGGCGTTGCTTGCGGTTGCTCACGATGAGGCGGTCTGGCACTGGGGATTAACCGAATATGATCTAAATCAAATTGCTGTGCCAATTCAAATGCCGAACGAAGGTGACCATGATGAACTGGGTCAAAAGTACCGCCAAAGATGCCAATGCCTTTTGTCATATTAAACGCGTACTTGCCCTGTCCCTAACACAATCCATTTTTGTGACGTCAGGCCATTCAAACCGACGGGCCCGCGGGCGTGTATTTTATCCGTTGAAATACCAATCTCAGCGCCCAAACCATATTCGAAACCATCCGCAAAACGGGTCGATGCATTCACCATGACCGAACTTGAGTCCACCTCAGCTAAAAAGCGAGATGCGGTGCTATAGTTATCCGTCACAATTGTTTCGGTATGACCGGAACTGTGTTGATGAATGTGGTCCATCGCTTCATCGACGCCATCAACAACTCGAATGGATAAAATCGGTGCCAAATATTCCGTATCCCAATCCTCGTCAGAAGCTACCTTTATCATTGGCAGAATAGCTCGCGTTTTATCACAGCCTCTTAATTCAACAGATTCTGCATCATAACGTTGTTGCAATATCGGTAATATTTGTTCGGCTATACGGCTATCGACTAACAAGGTCTCCATCGCATTACAGACGCCATAGCGATGACATTTTGCGTTAAAAGCAATATCTTCAGCCATTTTTAAATCGGCTTGACCATCAATATAAACGTGACAAATCCCATCTAAGTGTTTGATAACAGGGACTCTAGCATCTTTACTAACGCGTTCTATTAGGCCTTTGCCTCCGCGAGGGACGATCACATCGACCATCTCTGACATGGTAATCAATTGGCCAACTGCCGCGCGATCTGTTGTTTCGACCACTTGCACCGCTGTGGTTGGTAAACCAGCTAGCTCTAGGCCACGTTGAATACAGTGTGCAATCGCTTGATTGGAATGAATCGCTTCTGAGCCACCCCGTAAAATCGTTGCATTACCCGATTTTAAGCATAGACCTGCCGCATCGGCTGTCACATTAGGACGAGATTCGTAAATGATCCCAATAACCCCTAATGGGACACGCATCTGCCCCAATTGAATGCCTGATGGTAAATAGCGCATATTGCTAATCTCGCCCACGGGGTCTACTAGGCTTGCAATTTGTTCCAGGCCTTCCGCCATCGCTTCAATACGACTATCTGTTAATTCGAGGCGGTCTAATAATGCCGCGTCGAGCCCTTTGGCTTTGCCCGCAACCAAATCTAAGGCATTTTGCTGTTTTAAGGTATCGGCCGCTTCACGAATCGCACTGGCAATGGTCAATAAAGCATGATTTTTGTCTTGTGTGCTCGCACGCGCTAAGATCCGACTCGCCGCTTTCGCTTGTTGACCCAAAGTGTGCATATATTGCTCAATATCCAACTGCTAACTCCTCATTGTGGCTTGGTAAATTCACGCCTGCTACGTTTAAACATAATGATTCTAACAATGCCCAAGGACATTGCTTCAGACTGCCTTTTGCTGCTTGGTCTATCGCGGCCATTTGCTGCAAAAAGTGCTGCCATTGACGCCCATCATGTCGGGCTAAAGCTTGCCGCATCATGGGTTTTGCCTTATCCCATACCGGCGGTTTTTGGACACTAAAAACCTGTTCAATCTTCGCCCCAGACTCAATTTGAGAGCTCATATCTATTAAGCGATGTAAAGACCATGATACCGCGGAAAATACCGATAATATATCGACGCCTTCGGCTTGTAAGCGCGCTATCATTCTCGGGACCTTTGCCGCTTGCCCCATCAACACCGCATCCATTAAACCAAAGGCTTGATAACGGGCATTATCAGCAACCGAAGCCATGACAAGCGCTTCGCTAACCTGACCGTCGGGGCACAATAACACGAGTTTTTCTATTTCTTGAGCCGCGGCAAATAAATTGCCCTCAACACGCTCAGCAATCAGGGCCGATATAGCTCGATTTGTCTGTAAACCACATTGTGTCATCCGTTGTCCAACCCAACGGGGTAAGTTGGCCAAGTCTATCGGCCAAACAGGAATGGTGACACCAGTACTTTCTATGCTGGTGAACCATTTACTTTTTTGAGAACGGGTATCTATTTTACCGCTGATAATCAATAAGGTCGTATCAGGCGGTGGACTATCAACAAAACGCCGTAAGGCTTCGCCACCTTCTTTACCAGGGGATCCTGATGGTAAGCGGATCTCTAATAAACGTTGGCTGTCGAATAACGACATGGTTTGTTCTTGCCATTGCACTTGAGACCAATCAAATCGACCTTCGACATGCCAAACTTGCCGTTCAGTCGCGCCATTTTTTCTGGCTTGTTGGCGAATCAGATCGCTGCTTTCTTCGACCAACATTGCCTCATCACCAAAGACTAAATAGACCGGTAATAAGCCTTGTTGCAGTTGGCCTGTTAATTGGTCAGCTTTGAGGCGCATCAAAGATTATTTAATGGCGGATAATCGACGCAACATGCTTTGCACCAACTCTTTATTTAGCTCATCGCGTAATAAGTCTTCTTCCGCTTCTCGCCCTAACACTTCATTTTCATCAAATTGGTAGTCACGTTGTGCTTCAACTTGTTGGGGTGCTGCCAAGGTATTCCCTTCCGCGTCGATCACCGAAAAACGGATTAATGCGTATAACTCATATTCACTGATTTTGGCATTCGACCCGACAGACAATACCCGCCGATCAAACTGGTTATCTATGATTTTCAATATCGCAGCATGTTGCTTGGGCTGTTCAACCACCACAATGCCATTACTGATTAAACCCCGTTTCAGGTACAGCCCCATACCACGTTGTAAGCTAACACCCTCAATATACATCGTTTTCAAGCTATCAGATAAGTCAGCGGCACCACGCAAATGAAAACCACACCCGACCATTACCATCAATAAAAAGGCGACGACACTATTCGATACAACACGTTTCATAAAGGGGTGTCCTTAATTATCCTGCGACGACAATATTAATCAAACGTCCTGGGACGACAATGATTTTACGTATTTCTTTGTCAGCGATAAATTTTTGCACATTTTCATCGGCAACCGCCAATGCTTCGACTGTTGCTTTGTCAGCATCGGCATCGACCTTCATCTTAGCCCGTAGCTTACCATTGACTTGTATCATCAACTCAATTTTATCTTGTACCAATGCACTGTCATCAACCTGTGGCCAATCTGCATTCACAACGGCTTCTTCATGGCCTAGTAACTGCCACAATTGATGACAAATATGAGGGGTAATCGGGGACAGCATCAATACGGTCATTTCTAACGCCTCTTGAATCACCGCGCGAGCTTGTTCGCTGTTATCATCCAGCTTAGTCACGGCATTCATTAACTCCATCACCGCGGCAATCGCGGTATTGAAGGTATGACGGCGGCCAATATCATCACTCACCTTCGTTAACGCCTGATATGTTTGCCTACGAACCGCTTTTAAATCATCGCTTAGACTATCTATGATTAAGGTTGTGCAAGCGCCTTTTTCTACATGCTCAATAGTAAAGCGCCATAGTCGTTTTAAAAAGCGATTCGAGCCTTCAACGGCTTTATCAGACCATTCTAATGACTGCTCTGGTGGTGCCGCGAACATCATAAATAAGCGTGCGGTATCTGCACCGTATTGGTCAATCAAGGCTTGTGGATCGACTGTATTGCCTTTGGATTTTGACATTTTCATGCCATCTTTCAAGACCATGCCCTGTGTGAGTAAGTTTTTGAATGGTTCATCACCTGCCACCAAACCTTCATCACGCATTAATTTATGAAAGAAGCGTGCATACAATAAATGTAGCACCGCATGCTCAATCCCACCAATATACTGATCGACGGGCAACCAATGTTTGGCCCGCTCGTCTAACATTGCTTCACTATTATCAGGGCAAGTAAAACGGGCGTAATACCACGATGACTCAAAGAAAGTATCAAAGGTATCGGTTTCCCGTTCAGCATCGCTGCCACATCGAGGACAAGCACATTGATAAAACTCAGGCATGGATTTAATCGGTGAGCCACTGCCATCGACGATCACATCTTCCGGTAACCGTACAGGTAAATCGGCTTCAGGAACGGGTACGGCCCCACAATCTGGGCAATTAATGATCGGGATCGGTGTTCCCCAATAACGCTGGCGAGAGACCCCCCAATCACGAAGTCGGTAATTTACTTGTCGCTCGCCTTTATTTTGTTGCTCTAACTGTTGTGCAATGGCATCAAAAGAAGCAGCCGAACTCAAGCCATCAAACTGACCTGAATTAACTAATTGACCTTTTTCAGTAAAGGCGGCGACGGTTAAATCACATGTTTCATCATGAGCAGGCGCAATAACCTGTTTTATCGCTAGGCCATACTGATTAGCAAACTCATAATCTCGTTGGTCATGCGCGGGTACAGACATGACAGCTCCGGTGCCATATCCCATCAATACGAAGTTAGCGGCCCAAACGGGGACGAGTTCACCCGTAATCGGATGCGTCGCCATCAACCCAGTGGCAACCCCTTTCTTATCAGCGGTTTCTAGCGCGGCCTCGCTAGTTTCCATCCGACGACATTCATCGATGAAAGCTTGTAGTTCAGCATTGGATTCAGCAGATTTTAAGGCCAAAGGATGTTCAGCTGCCACCGCCAAATATGTCACCCCCATCAAGGTATCTGGGCGGGTAGTATAAACGGCTAATTTTTCTGTACTGTCAACGATATCAAATTCAATTTGTAAGCCCTCTGAACGACCAATCCAATTTGCTTGCATGGTCTTGACCTGTTCAGGCCAACCATCAAGTTGATCGAGATCATTGAGTAATTGTTCGGCGTAATCGGTGATTTTCATAAACCATTGTGGAATATCACGTTTTTCAACCAATGCACCACTACGCCAACCACGACCATCGATTACCTGCTCATTGGCCAGCACGGTATTATCTACTGGATCCCAGTTAACCGCCGCTGTTTTTTTATAAACCAGACCTTTCTCGAACAAGCGGATAAATAACCATTGCTCCCAACGGTAATACTCTGGGCTACACGTTGCTAACTCACGCTCCCAATCATACCCCAAACCGAGACGCTGCAATTGGGCCCGCATATAATCAATATTGTCATAAGTCCAAGCAGCGGGGGCAACCTTGTTTTTAATCGCCGCATTTTCAGCTGGCAAGCCAAACGCATCCCAGCCCATCGGCTGTAAGACATTTTTACCTTGCATACGGTGATAACGTGCAATAACGTCACCAATCGTATAATTACGCACATGGCCCATATGCAACTGACCGCTCGGGTAGGGAAACATCGCGAGACAATAATATTTCTCTTTCTCGTTATCCTCGACGGCGCGGAAGGTTTTTTCCTGCTGCCAATGTTGCTGTACCTTCGCTTCAATGTCCGCTGGGCTATATTCTTGTTGCATGGTGTCTTCGATTAGGTAAGTAAAAATAAGCTGCTAAGGATACCGCAAGCAGAGATTTGCTTAAAGTTAAATGACGATTGATAGCTTCTGTCCAACTTAAAGTAGGGTACAAACTCTACCCCTTCCACTACTTTTATCAGCGTTGGTTAACTATCTTATGGTCGAATATAGGCATAGCCTTGTTCTTGTAATTCCATAATCCGAGCGACTCCGGCATTAACCGTTTTGACACCCTTTAGTAGGACGGGTAATTGCCCAGTTCTCTCCTTTATTGCATTCAGGGTGTTCTGACATGCGCTAAATCGAATGTCCTGTAGTGCTAGGCTTTTGACTCGGCTCGCGACAGCGCTTTCTGTGGTCAATAAATCGAGACCTGGGCCATATGCCACCACTTCGATTATCACATTATCCAAACCATAGAGCTTCTGTAGATTAACAGCATTATTGAGTGCCATCCTGTGAGTTCTCACATCGTCAGTGCTCACTTGAATAACGAGCTTATGCGCCATGTCTTGCTCAGCAAATGCTGATGCCATCCATAATGGCATCAGCACTACAACCGCTAGCCATCTTATTTTTTTTATCATAGGGCCACTATTACCTGTCTTTGGTGAAGGAATGATAAACCTGTTCTTGCTCTGAAGCACTCCGCCGTTGTGCACTTTATTTAACAGACTCCTCAGCCTGAATGTGGCCGATAGCTAATTTAAACAATGCCTTAAAATGTTGCCTATCAGCCAGAAGGTTTATTTGCTTGCGCAATACGTTAAAGATACACAATATTGTCTGACACAGCAGACCGCACTATTGAGTACTTTTCTCCACGCTTCCTAACTTTTGGCACCGAATTCATTAATGTTAAGCATAAAGCCTCGGTCATCTGTCACAACAAGACCAATATCTTGGGCATATTTATAATGCAGGTCCTCGAGCATTACATTGTTATCGATGACGTTTACCACATACCCGCTTTCTGCTAAATCAATGATTGTGGTACGCAACTCAGGTTTTTTAATGAACTCCGTCTTCCTGACGTCATAAATAAAAACGTACCCTTCAATTCTGCACAGCGCATCTTTTGCTGCTACAACGGTCCCAATGAAATGTCTTCGAGTAGATTTCTCATATAATGACCTATACACAATATGTAACTTTTCACCCACGTCGATAACCATGAAATTCTCTCAACTTAATTTTTGCATTACGCGCTTCATCATAAAAGATTAACATTGACGGATCAGCAGCAGGTTTTTATGTCCGCCTTTGTAAAGCCATTAAAAACGTTATCGTACTAAAAATCAATCATATAGAATTGAATATCAGTTGACCTTTCATCTCGTCATGGTATCTTTCGGCCACATTTAATTCTTCATGGCTTGCTTATGTCTGTTTCTATCCAACGTCTCCAGAACCGCCTATTCGACTTACACAGCAATAAACTGTTTGAAACGGCCGTTATATTCATCATTATTTTCTCAGCGCTGGTCACGGGTGTAAAAACGTACGAAATCAATACCTCCTTAGATCAAACTGTTCAGTGGCTTGACGCCTTGATTACCCTCTTCTTTTTGTTTGAGGTCACAATTCGGCTGATAGCAGAACCAAGAACATTGGACTTTTTTAAGAAAGGTTGGAATGTCTTTGATTTTGTCATTGTCGTCGCAAGCTTAATGCCAGTCGATGGTAATGACACGGTGTTGTTAGCGCGGCTATTACGCATTTTTAGGGTGTTACGTTTAATTTCCGTGATCCCGGAATTGCGTGTATTGATTAACTCTTTGCTCAAAGCCTTGCCTCGAATGGGCTATATCGCTTTATTGATGTTTATTATTTTTTATATTTACGCGGCTATCGGCAGTTCGCTATTTAACGCCATTAATCCTGACTTATGGGGCAATATTTCGGTCGCCTTGTTGACCTTATTTCGCATTTCGACCTTTGAGGATTGGACCGATGTGATGTATGAAACCATGACAGTCTATCCTTTGAGTTGGATTTTCTATCTCACCTTCATTTTTTTAACCGCATTTGTGTTTTTGAACATGATGATTGGCGTGGTCTTAGATGTGATGCAGCAGGAGCAAAAACAATATGATCGTGAACGCGATGATAGTGAAGCCGATGAAGTGCATTATATTAAGGCAGAGATGGATCAGCTAAGCGCTAAATTAGATACGATTGAAACGTTATTAAGGCAGTCAAAACGTCATGATTAAGCGCGACAGGATATCGATACGTTGTTGACAAGGTTAGGTGCAGGTGTAAAAGAACAAAGCCCTTTTACACCTGCTTGTTAACGCATTAACAATTATTTAGAGACTTCTACAAAACGTAAGTAAGGACGAATTTCTTCGAAACCTTGTGGGAATTTTTGTGTTGCGTCTGCATTACTCACTGTAGGAGGGATAATCACTTTGTTGCCCGACTGCCAATCAGCGGGAGTCGCGATGCCATGCTTATCACTCGCTTGAAGTGCATCAATGACACGTAAAATCTCGTCAAAGTTACGACCACACGACATTGGGTATGTCATCGTTAGACGAATTTTCATCTCGGGGTCAATGATGAAAACAGAGCGTACTGCTGCAGTATTACTTTCTGATGGGTGAATCATGCCGTAAAGTTCAGCAATTTTTTTGTCTGAATCTGCAACGATAGGGAATTTAAGCGTTGTATTTTGCGTATCGTTAACGTCTTCAATCCACTTTAAATGTTCTTCTACTGTATCTGTAGAAAGACCTAAAGAGGCACAGTTACGTGCTTCGAATTCAGGCGCTAACTGCGCTGTTCTACCCATTTCAGTTGTACATACCGGCGTAAAATCTGCTGGATGACTAAAGAAGAAAACCCATTTTCCTTTGGCCCAATCATGAAAATTGATTTCGCCGTTAGTTGTTGCAATAGTAAAATCGGGTGCTGTATCGCCAATTCGTAATACCATTTTATTCTCCTTAAAAATACTGTTTGTGATAATTAAAGTCGTTTTTCTCTGCACTAAAAACAAAGCCGATATCTTTTAGTATCCCGCATCATAATACAAAATAATGAACGGTATAATAGAAATAACCACTTTGTTTAATCGACCTGCCCGATGATAAAGGGTTACGCTGACTAATCATACTGCCTTCAACCATGAACCCGCTTTATTCTGCAAGGAAACTGCTGAATAACGCATCCGCATCCTGAGCAACTTTATAATCTATATAACTTGTTCTATATTTAAACACGGCTGAAACACTGCCTTCCTTATTGCCTCTGCCGCGAGCCTCAAGTTTTAAACAGGCTTTGGCTTCATTCTGGAGCTCTCCCATTGAATCACCGCTGAAGGAGATCCATTTGTCGGTGGTATACATGTTTTCGTTGGGTCTTTCCACGCACTTGAACCCACAATTTTTAGGTATCCCTGATGGGCGGCCTTTACAAACATGGTTAGCCGTTAAAGTCACTTCAAGTGCTTGGTATTCTTTCGCCCTTTCGGCTGCAAACTGATGCTTTAAGCTTGTAATTTCTCGTTCGTACAACGCTAACTTTTGCGGGAATGACAAATCCGCTCGGTCTTTTAATTCCGACACTAATGATGACCACTTAGCTTGATATTGTGTTTTATAGCCCGACATTGATTGTGGTGCTATCGTTTCTTGGGCGGCGACCATCGTAGAAAAAACGGTGATGATGAAGGTTATCGACACGAGATACTGTTGCATTTTGTACATTCCATTCCTTAACACTAAAAAGCTATTACTCTAGCAAATTTACCTAGAAAACACCTGTGAATTATGGCAT
>JAIBDY010000005.1 GCA_024685995.1 Piscirickettsiaceae bacterium
CAGTCTGGTTATTTATACCATTATGCCTTTGCAATGATTTTGGGTGTTTGGCTCTTGCTCACCTATTTTGTGGCTTGAGAGTAAATTATGTTTTTTGATTATCCTTTATTAAGTTTGGTGATTTGGCTACCAATTCTGGGTGGCATTGCCGTCTTATTGAATGGTGAGAATGCTTTGACCCGGCCATTGTCATTGATTGTTTCGCTGGTGACATTATATTTGTCGGTGGGCTTGTATACCGGCTTCAATATGTCTACTCATGAAATGCAATTTGTCGAGTTAGTGCCTTGGATTGCCAGCTATGGTATTCATTACCATCTTGGAATTGATGGTTTCTCGATGCCGTTGATCATTCTCACCGCTTTTTCGACGGTGGTCGTGGTGATAGCGGGCTGGGACGTGATTCAAGATAGAGCGAGCCAATACATGGCTGCCTTTTTGATTATGGCGGGACTGATGATTGCTGTGTTTGCAGCGCTAGATGCCATCTTGTTTTATGTCTTTTTTGAGGCTATGCTGATCCCCTTATTCCTTGTGATAGGGATATGGGGGGGACCAAACAGGGTCTATGCCACGATTAAATTTTTCCTATATACCTTCTTTGGATCAGTGTTCTTACTGATCGCCTTACTGTATTTACGTCATGTTTCAGGTAGTTTTTCGATTCTTGATTTTCATGTGGTTGCGTTAACGCTAAATGAACAAATATGGCTGTTTTTAGCTTTCTTGATCGCCTTCGCAGTCAAAGTACCGATGTGGCCAGTCCATACTTGGTTACCCGATGCACACGTCGAGGCTCCAACTGGAGGTTCGGTTATCTTAGCGGCGATAACCTTGAAAATTGGCGGTTATGGTCTATTACGCTTTGCATTACCTATAACACCTGATGCCGCGATGACATTAGATTGGTTTGTTATTGCAATATCTTTGACCGCGATTGTCTATATTGGCTTTGTTGCCTTAGTACAATCTGATTTGAAAAAATTAATTGCCTATTCAAGTATCGCGCATATGGGCTTTGTGACATTGGGTATTTTTGTCATTTTCGGTATTTTTGCCAATTCTGCAACGGGCAGTGGGGCCGTATTAGCGGTCGAAGGTGCGATGGTACAAATGGTGTCGCATGGCTTTATTGCTGCAGCAATGTTCTTATGCGTTGGCGTATTGTACGATCGGATGCATACCCGTGAAATTGCGGCTTATGGTGGCGTGATCAATACCATGCCAGTGTTTGCGGGCTTTTCGGTGTTCTTTGCAATGGCTAATGCGGGCTTGCCCGGCACATCTGGCTTTGTTGGCGAGTTCATGGTTATTCTAGCGTCATTCCAAGCCAATTTCTGGTACGCATTTTTAGCTGCAACCACACTGATATTAGGCGCAGCTTATAGTTTATGGATGGTGAAACGTGTCGTTTTTGGCGATGTCAGTAATGACAATGTGGCTGAATTAAAAGACGTGAACCTACGCGAATTTTGGATGTTGGCGGTGCTGGCAATCATTGTGTTAGCGATTGGATTATGGCCAGCGCCGTTAATTGATGTGTTGCATGCGTCGGTTGAGCATTTATTAACCCAAGTTTTACAGTCTAAGCTTTAAAGGTGTTGTAACGATTATGATGTTTGAAGTTGCGAATATGTCCTTTGCCTTACCGGAGCTATTTCTGCTGGCGATGGCGTGCACGATTTTATTGGTCGTGGCCTTTTTTAAACAATCTGGTGCCAGTTTGGCCTATATACTAAGCCAGCTGACAATGGTGGTGTCGACGGTGCTTGTGTATCGGGCGATGATCGGCAATGAAGGCTTGGCTTTTAGTGATAGTTATATAAAAGATGCATTGAGTAATGTGCTCAAAATTGCCATTTATATCATCAATATTGCTGTCTTGATGTATTCAACATCCTATTTAAAATCACGGGATTTATTCAAAGGCGAATATTACGTGTTAGCGGTATTCGCAACGCTAGGTATGTCTGTGATGGTGTCTGCACATCATTTCCTAACGCTTTACTTGGGCCTCGAACTAATGTCGTTGTGTTTATACGCGATGGTGGCGATGCATCGAGACTCAAAAGTCGCGACTGAAGCGGCAATGAAATACTTTATCCTCGGTGCGTTAGCCTCTGGTATGTTGTTATACGGTATGTCGATTATTTACGGCGTGACGGGTAATCTCGCTATTTCGGCAATTGCGTCTGCGATACAAACCGGAGATTTAAATAATACGGTATTGAGCTTTGGACTAGTCTTTCTTGTGATTGGTGTCGCTTTTAAATTAGGCGCTGTGCCATTTCATATGTGGTTGCCCGATGTCTATGAAGGTGCGCCAACCGCAATGACATTGTTTATTGCAACAACGCCAAAGTTAGCGGCATTTGCGATGATGATTCGGATCTTGGTTGAAGGTTTAGGTGAATTACAGCCCTATTGGCAAGATATGTTGATTATGCTGGCAGTGTTATCCGTTGTTTTGGGGAATATTGTTGCCATTGCACAAACCAATCTAAAGCGGATGTTGGCATATTCGACTATCTCGCATGTCGGCTTTATTTTGCTGGGTATTATTTCGGGAACAGAAACGGGCTATGCGGGGTCTTTGTTTTATGCACTGACCTATGCCGTCATGACCTTAGCCGCATTTGGCATGATTATTCTGATGAGCCGTCGTGGCTTTGAAGCAGAAGAGATAGATGATTATAAAGGCTTGAGTAGACGTCACCCTTGGTTTGCTTTGATGATGTTGATCGTGATGTTTTCAATGGCAGGTATTCCGCCACTAGTCGGGTTTTATGCCAAGTTAGCCGTGATCCAAGCCATTGTTGAAATTGGCTTAGTCTCCATCGCGGTGCTTGTTGTCGTGATGTCCGTTATCGGTGCATTTTATTATTTACGCATAATTAAAGTGATGTATTTTGATACAGCCGAAGAAGCAACCGTAATCGACGCGCCCACTGATATGCGGATGATGGTGAGTGTAAATGCGATGGCGGTATTGGCCTTAGGAATCTTGCCAGGTTCGTTAATGGCACTGTGTGTTAGCGTATTCTCGTAAAGGGTTAAGATGTCATCATTAGTGTTAATTATTATTGTTTTAGTTTTGGCTAATCTACCTTGGCTAACAGAACGTTTTTTTCTGTTTATCGCCATGCCAAAAGGCAAATCTGTTTCATTAAGATTGGTTGAGTTATTGAGCTTTTATTTGTTGAGTTTGGTGGTCGCAGCGATGGCTGAGATGCAATTTTCAGGGGATATCCATAAACAAGAATGGGAATTCTTTTGGTCGACATTTTTTGCCTATCTGGTGTTGTCTGTACCAGGCGTGGTCTATCGTTACCAATGGTTGCCCTTGTCGCGAAAATAATTATTTTTTTGTTTGGAACGAAACAGCCTTTGCGCATTTGTCGTTCTTCCCGGATTTTCCTCAGCTGCTGTAGCAAGCTAATTGCACCAGAATAGCCACAGATTGGCGATTAAATGCGTTTATCAGTGCAAGGATAATTAAACTAGTATAAAATTCTTTGGTTTATCTTTGTGTTTACGCACATTTCATTATTTTTAGAGACAGGAAAATGGCCGCCGATTTATCTAAGTATAGAAACATTGGGATCTTCGCACACGTTGATGCGGGGAAAACCACTACGACTGAACGTATTTTAAAACTGACTGGTAAAATCCACAAAGTTGGCGAAGTTCACGATGGTGAATCAACAATGGACTTTATGGACCAGGAAGCTGAGCGTGGTATTACTATCCAGTCAGCGGCCACAACTTGTGAATGGGCTGGTCACCGCTTAAACGTTATCGATACGCCTGGACACGTTGATTTCACAATCGAAGTCTACCGTTCATTAAAAGTCCTTGATGGTGGTGTCGGTGTTTTCTGTGGTTCTGGTGGTGTTGAACCACAATCTGAAACTAACTGGCGTTACGCTAACGAATCTGAAGTATCACGAATTATTTTCGTTAATAAATTAGATCGTATGGGTGCCGACTTTTTCCGTGTTGTTAAACAAGTTGAAACTGTATTAGGTGCGCATCCGTTAGTGATGGTCTTGCCTATTGGTATCGAAGACGAATTCAAAGGTTGTGTTGACTTATTAACTCGCAAAGCCTGGATTTGGGATAATGAAGCAGATACAACTGCATTCCGTATCGAAGAGCCACCTGCTGAGATGGCTGATCAAATCGAAGAATACCGTGAAATGTTAATCGAGACCGCGGTAGAACAAAATGATGACTTGATGGAAGCTTACCTAGAAGGTGAAGAGCCTTCGATTGAAGACATTAAAACATGTATCCGTAAAGGCACACTGAAAATGGACTTCTTCCCAACATACTGTGGTTCTGCCTTTAAAGATAAAGGTGTTCAAATGGTCTTGGATGCGGTCGTTGATTATTTGCCTGACCCAACTGAAGTTGATCCGCAACCAGAAGTCGATTTAGAAGGTAATGAAACCGGTAAAGTCGCGACGGTTGATCCTTCGAAACCATTACGTGCCTTAGCCTTTAAAATCATGGATGACCGATTTGGCGCTTTAACCTTTATTCGTATTTATTCTGGTGTAATTAATAAGGGTGATACCGTATTAAATACATTTACCGGTAAAACAGAACGTATCGGCCGAATGGTAGAAATGCATGCCGATGATCGTAATGAACTCGAAAGTGCGCAAGCTGGTGATATCATCGCTGTGGTTGGCATGAAAGACGTACAAACGGGTCATACATTGTGCGACCCTAAAAATGCGGCGACATTAGAACCTATGGTTTTCCCAGATCCTGTTATCTCTATTGCGATCGCGCCGAAAGATAAAGGCGGCTCTGAAAAAATGGGTATTGCTTTAGGTAAGATGATTAAAGAAGATCCTTCATTCCGGGTTGAAACAGATCAAGAAAGTGGCGAAACGATCATTAAAGGGATGGGTGAGCTTCATCTTGATATTAAAGTTGATATCTTGAAACGTACTCATGGTGTCGATGTGAGCGTAGGTGAACCACAAGTAGCTTACCGCGAAACGATTACACAACGTATTGAAGATAGTTACACGCATAAGAAACAATCTGGTGGTTCTGGTCAGTTTGGTAAAATTGACTATATTATCGAACCAGGTGAGCCTGGCAGTGGTTTCGAATTTGAATCAACAGTCACAGGCGGTACAGTACCTCGTGAATTTTGGAGCGCTGTCGAAGCGGGCTTCAAGAAAATGTTGGATCGCGGTGTCTTAGCTGGTTACCCATGTCTAGATTTTAAAGTCAATTTATACGATGGTGCTTTCCACGCGGTGGATTCATCAGCGGTTGCATTTGAATTGGCAGCCATGGCGGCCTACCGTCAATCTATGCCTAAAGCGGGTCCACAATTAATGGAACCGATTATGAAGGTGGACGTCTTTACACCAGAAGATCATGTTGGTGACGTCATTGGTGACTTGAACCGCCGCCGCGGTATGATTAAGTCACAAGATGCTGGTGTGACTGGTGTTCGTATTAACGGTGAAGTGCCATTAAGTGAAATGTTTGGTTACATTGGCACACTGCGTACAATGACTTCAGGGCGCGGTCAATTCTCTATGGAGTTTTTGCACTACAGCCCATGTCCACGTAATGTTGCTGAAGAAGTGATTAAAGCAGCGAAACAACGTGAAGAAGATGCGAGAAAATAATCGCTAATTTTCATTAGCATTATATAAAAGGGCTGATTATTATCAGCCCTTTTTTTTATTTATGGCTTATCACTGTAGGCTTTTTGTTAGATTTTGAGTCATCTTTACGATATATTTATTGGCACCATACAATTATCTCACCATCAATTTGTCAAAGTTGCTACAGCGAAGCTTAAGGGTGTCGAAGCATTAAGCTAAGTCGGATCTAAGTCATCACCTAACACTAGCTAAAATATTAATATCAAAATAGGCCATGATCAATCAGCTCAGAAACGGACCGATATAATGTGAGTACAGCTATGTATGAAATAGACTATAAACGCTGTTATCAAGTGCTATCGATGATAAAAGGAAATGGGGTTACACAAGCTATGTTGGACGTTATTAAGTTTATGGGGGATGCATGATTGATTATGTTGCAACGTTTATTTTTTCTTTGCTGTCATTGACCCCATTGGTAGCTTTCTGTCTTTGTGGCGGTAACGCGTAACTTTGATGACGCTGGCAAACGGAGAGTTGCACTGATTGCCATTGTCGTGTCGACTGCGATACTGCTGTTTTTGTAATTGCTGGCGAATTGATTCTGTCTGTGATGGATATTCCATTATCTGCATTTCAAGTGTCTAGTGATCTCGTTTTGTTTTTATTCGCTTTGACGATGCTTCTCGGCGATAACAAGCCTGATGCTGACCGCTTCATGGATAAATCATCTTATCGGGAGTAGTGGTGCAAGTGTTATTAGTCGGGTCAGGGGACTTATTTTAACTTCAGTGGCGGCGTCCAATATTTTGAGTGGTATTAAATATATTTTGGCTTGTAATCCTAGGCGCAATAACAATCAATGCCCTGAGGACAAATCACCCTTGTAGTGGGAATCAAATGAAAAAATGGAGCTTTTTAATCATTATTTTTTGGGGTTATATTGTACCGGGCCATAGCCACGAAAGTCAGTCCGCATCACGGCATCACGATGACTTGATGGAGGGTATGGCGATGTCGATGGCATCGAGTGAATCGATCAATATTGCGGTTTTAATTTATGATAACGTGGTACTTCAAGACCTTGCAGGCCCGATCGAAGTGTTTTCTAAGGCTAAAAAACTGACGAACAATAAATATCATGTTTTTACCGTAGCAGCCAAGGAAGCTGTCATTTCAACCGAGCATGATTTGGTCAAGATTACGCCTGATTATACCTATGCTACGATGCCTGAAATCGATTACTTGATCGTGCCAGGGGCCAGTATGTCGGTGATCAATACCATGATGAAGCAAGATTCTCTCACTGCATTTATTAACCATGTCGATGATAAGCCTGATACGACCATTGTAACGATTTGTACCGCCACCTATTTGTTGGCTAAGACGGGCGCCTTAGACAATAGGAAAGCCACAACGCATTATTTTGTGGCGGATGATTTTTCACAACAATTCGAGGAGACGGAAGTGATTAAAAATGTACGCTTTATTGACGAACAAAAATACATTACCTCTTCTGGTGTGACTTCTGGTATCGATGTAGCTCTCTATATTGTCGGGAAAAATAGTGGCGTCGGCTTACGCGATATGACTTCCAGAGCACTGCAATATACGTTTCACGAACACGAAAGCTGGCCAACTGCCCCCAACAACATGCGCTATCAAGGACATTAATGTGTATAACGACGATGATTTAAATATGGCGATTGAAGCTGGCATTTTTTCAGTCGCCGATGTCGCGGCTTTTCGTCAGTCTGTCGATGCGTCGAAACAGTCAAATTTAGTGGATGAAGAACACTTTAAGTTAATTGGCGGCTTCAATGATATTTTCATTGTGATCGCTTGTGGCTTAGTGTTGTTTTCTACTTTTTCAGTATTGAAAGACCTGAATACCAGCTTGGGTTATATGGTATTTGCCACGTTATCTTGGGGCTTGGCTGAGTTTTTTGTGTTAAAAAGAAAAATGGCCTTGCCTGCGATTATGTTGCTAATCGCTTTTGTCGGCAGCGTCGCTAGTTTATCGCATTCCTTACTCACCATGTCGACGTCACAAGGCGCTATCATAGCTGCACTTTTGTCTGCCAGTGCCGCTTATATCCATTGGCAGCGATTTAAAGTGCCTATCACGGTTGCAGTGGCCGTCATTGCGGCGATAGGTTTGGTTATTTCACTGTTAAGAATGATATTTCCTGAGATAGACAATAATCTGTCCCCCATACTATTTTTATGTGGTTTGGCTGTGTTTAGTCTAGCCATGTTGTGGGATGCATCTGATACACAAAGACTGCGTTATCGATCAGATGTCGCCTTTTGGTTACATCTTTTAGCAGCGCCTTTGATTGTGCATCCAGTGTTTGCAGGCTTAGGCATTATTCAGGGCGATCAAAGCGTATTCAGTATGAGCTTGGTATTGTTATTGTATGTATTACTGTCGCTGATCTCGATTTGTCTAGATCGACGCGTGTTGATGGTGTCGGCGTTGATGTATGTTATTTATGCTTTATCGGGTCTGATCGATCGTTATGGTATGGTGGGGTCGAGCTTTGCGATGACAGGAGTTTTAATTGGAACGCTGTTGTTGTTGCTATCGGCATATTGGCACCGTGTTCGGGCTAGTCTAGTACAGTATTTACCGGACTTTATACAAAATTCTGTGCCGAAGTCTAAGGCCTGAAGCTATCAATCAATACAAGATTCGTTTTCACCCTGCGCCATAAGGCTTGCTGACTATTGCGTGTAAGGTTTTTAATGTTGTGGAGCAGTGTATTTGACAGCCCTCAATTTAAGATGCTCATCAATTTTTGTGCTCAGTACAATCAATACTGTTATTCTTAGAACATAATCACTAAAGTGATGATGGTGTCTAACAAGTCGTTCTTTTGACAACAAAACAGTTAGGATAAGTTTTATTAATCGTAAAAATAGATTAATTTTTATCAAACAATCTGTTTTACAATGAAATATCGCAAGTCAATACTGTAGTTGTATGTCAGTTACTTCAACAGGAGATAGAACAATGAGCGATATCAGCAAATGTCCAGTGATGGGCCACGGCAGTCACGCTATTGCCGGCCGAGGTACATCTAACAGCGATTGGTGGCCAAACCAATTAAAACTCAATATTCTACATCAGCACTCTGACAAGTCTAATCCGTTGGATAAGGACTTTAACTATGCCGATGCATTTAAAGCATTAGATCTTAATGCAGTCAAACAAGACATTAAAACCTTAATGACAGAGTCACAATCATGGTGGCCAGCAGATTACGGTCATTATGGCCCTTTATTTATTCGTATGGCATGGCATGCGGCGGGTACATATCGTACCAGCGATGGTCGTGGTGGTGCCGGTACCGGTAATCAACGTTTTGCACCCATTAATAGTTGGCCCGACAATGTCAATTTAGATAAAGCCAGAATGTTATTATGGCCGATTAAGCAAAAATATGGCAATAGTCTTTCTTGGGCCGACTTACTCGTTTTAACCGGTAATGTTGCTATTGAATCGATGGGGCTTGAAACCTTTGGTTTTGGCGGCGGGCGAGAGGATATCTGGGAACCAGAGCAAGATGTTTACTGGGGCGCAGAACAAGAATGGTTAGGTGATAGTCGTTATTCTGGTGAGCGAGAACTTGAAGATCCATTAGGCGCCGTGCAGATGGGCTTGATCTATGTCAATCCTGAAGGGCCTAATGGCAACCCTGATCCATTGGCTTCAGCGGTGGATATTCGAGAAACATTTGCACGGATGGCGATGAACGATGAAGAAACCGTGGCATTGGTGGCCGGTGGGCATACTTTTGGCAAATGTCATGGTGCTGCAGACGCCGTTCACGTCGGTGCCGAACCGGAAGCGGCGGAGATTACTGAGCAAGGGCTTGGTTGGAAAAACAGTTTTGGGGCCGGACACGGCGCCGATACAATTAGTAGTGGTATCGAAGGCGCTTGGACCCCGAACCCGATTCAATGGGATAACGGTTATTTCGATATGCTCTTTGGATATGAATGGGAGCTGACAAAGAGTCCTGCCGGTGCCTATCAATGGGTGCCAAAAGATGGCGCAGGTTCAGATGTGGTACCCGATGCGCATGATGCGTCAAAACGTCATCCACCGATGATGACAACAGCCGATATGGCACTTCGTGTTGATCCTACTTATGAAGCGATTTCACGTCGTTTTCATGCGGATCCCGATGTATTTGCCGATGCGTTTGCGCGTGCGTGGTTTAAGTTGACTCACCGTGATATGGGGCCACGGGCACGTTACTTAGGCTCTGAAGTGCCTGCCGAAGAAATGGATTGGCAAGATCCGGTTCCTACGACTACGCACAGTATTATTGATACGCAAGATATTGCTAATATTAAATCCAGTATTGCGGCATCAGGCTTAACCGTATCACAGCTGGTGTCTACTGCTTGGGCTTCAGCTTCAACATTTCGTGGCTCTGATATGCGGGGCGGGGCGAATGGTGCTCGTCTAAGGCTGGTCCCACAGAAAGATTGGGAAGCAAATCAGCCCGAACAACTGGCTGCGGTATTAAATGTATTGGAAGCGATCCAACAAGCCTTTAACCGTTCAACAACGGGAGACAAAGCTGTGTCGTTAGCCGATATCATTGTGTTAGCAGGCAGTGTTGGCATTGAACAAGCTGCAACTGCCGCAGGTTATGATGTCACCGTGCCTTTTACCCCTGGACGGGGGGATGCGACACAAGCGCAAACCGATGTTGATTCGATCAATGTGCTCGAACCTAAAGCCGATGGCTTTCGCAATTATACTAAAGCGAAGTACGCAGTATCGGCGGAAGAAATGTTAGTCGATAAGGCACAATTATTGACTTTAACCGCGCCTGAAATGACCGTGTTAGTCGGGGGGATGCGGGCATTAAATGCGAATGTTGGACAATCTCAACATGGTGTATTTACCCACAGATCAGAAACATTGACCAATGACTTTTTCGTCAACTTACTGGATATGGCCACGACATGGAAAGCCGTTTCTGCAGATGATGATGTATTTGAAGGTCGAGACCGTATAACTGGTCAGCTTAAATGGATCGGCTCTCGTGTTGATTTGATTTTTGGCTCAAATTCACAGTTGCGTGCCCTGTCCGAAGTATATGCTTGTGCTGACGCTGGTCAGAAATTTGTCAATGACTTCGTTGCGGCTTGGGTGAAGGTGATGAATCTGGATCGTTTTGATTTAACCGCTTAAGACATAATTATTTAAAAGCCAACGTAGCTTTGGGCTACGTTGGCTTTTGTTTCTTTAGTGGGGGAAGGTCTATCGACAAGAGCCCATCAACAATAATGAATACTCGTCTCTGTTAACTGTTTTGTAGTCGATCGGTTTCTAAAACTGTCAAGATATCTAACATGTCTTGAGGCATATCAATCTGCCAAGAGACCGCTTGTTCGCTTCTTGGGTGGATAAAGCCCAATAAGCCGGCATGTAAAGCTTGGCGTTTAAAGCTTTGGAGCGCTTGTTGACACTGTTCGCTAGCCCCTTTAGGCAGACGCAAGCGGCCACCGTATGCGGGGTCTCCTAATAAGGGATAGCGAATATGAGCCATATGGACACGGATCTGGTGGGTTCTGCCCGTTTCTAATTTACATCGAATATGGGTATGGGCACGAAAGCGTTGTTCAACGCGATAATGGGTGACGGCGGGTTTACCGGTCCCCGTGACAGCCATGCGTTTACGTTCTATATGGTGCCGGCCGATGGGCTCCTCAACCGTGCCACCGGCTGTCATTACACCCATGGCGATAGCTTGGTATTCGCGTTGAACAGTGCGTTCTTGTAGTTGTGATACTAAGCTATTATGCGCTTGCAGGGTCTTGGCAATCATTAACAGTCCTGTCGTACCTTTATCAATACGATGGACGATACCTGCTCTTGGAATCGCTTCCAACTCTGGCGCATGATGCAGTAGCGCGTTGACGAGGGTACCTTGCTGATTGCCGGCACCTGGATGAACAACCATACCCGCTGGTTTATTGATGATAAGGACATCTTGATCTTCATGAATAATATCAAGCTTAATGGCCTGTGCTATCCAGCTATCGTCAACGGCTTCAACCTGAGCATGGATAAAGACTTGTTCGCCGCCCATAACACTATCACGTGGCCGACGCGTAGTCTGATCGACCTGTACATAGCCTGCTTTTATCCATTTTGTGATTTGACCGCGGGAATAATCGGCAAAGAGTTGGGCTAATGCTTGATCTAGTCTCATTCCAGCAGACTCATCTGGGATGATACCGTGTAGTTCTATACTGTCTGACATAAGGGCACGTAATTTTGAAAAGAAGGTGGATTATAACGTAGGCAGCATTTTACAGTCGATTTTCTAATTAGATCAGGTTGTATAGTGTTGATGAAGGCTTGTTTAGCTTGTGATTATCTTTGTATCTGTACTCGCTGTTTCTTACCAATTTTGCAGCTAAAAGGGTGCTTAAAGTTAGAATTGCAATTTTATAAATATGTTGATAGGGTGGCAATTCTGATGATTTTATATATCAGCTAAAAGGACTTATGGCGGGTAAAAAGCCAATTGTCTGTATTTAAAATTATAATGAAGTGAGTTTTTATGTCTGAACGAGTAGTAGGTAGCGTTAAATGGTTTGACGCAGCAAAAGGTTTCGGTTTTCTAGAGCGTGACGGTGGCGATGATGTGTTTGTCCACTTTCGAGCGATTCAAGGCGATGGTTTCAAAACTTTAGATGAAGGTCAACAAGTTGAGTTCACCGTCACTAAGGGTGATAAGGGCTGGCAAGCAGAAGACGTAACACCCGTTAAATAGATATAGGCTGGCATAAAGGGCAATAATAAGTTGCCCTTTGTGTTTCCTTATAATGTTGTATCTTGCTTTTGCAATAAAAGCAATCTTCGCCTTTGCGCCCGTAAACATGGAGATGCTGAGCGAAATAACCGGGTTTACCATCACTTTTGGTGAAGTCTTTTAAGGTTGTACCGCCCGCTTTTATCGCCTTACCAAGCACTGATTTTATCTGTTCAGTCAATGCTTCACATTGGGTCAAGCTCAATGTGTTTGCCGTCGTTTTCGGGTGAATTCTAGCTAAGAACAGGCTTTCATTGGCATAAATATTCCCAACCCCAACCACAACGTGGCCATTCATAATCAAAGTTTTGACGCTACAGCGTTTAGTTTGTGCTTGTTGCCATAAATAGTCGGCATCAAAATATTTTAGCAACGGTTCTGGCCCGAGGTGCGACAGTAATCTATGATTTTTTATCGGTTCACTCGTCCATAATATGGCACCAAAACGTCGGGGGTCGGTGTATCGAAGTAAGTGACCGTTATCGATTTCAATATCGATATGATCATGCTTACCGGGCTGACTACGTTCGACACTATCTAATACTCTCAGGCTACCTGACATGCCTAAGTGAATCATCAGCGTACCGTTATCACAAGTAATAAGTAAATATTTGGCGCGACGGCCAACCCGCTGAATTTGTTGCCCAGTTAAGATGTCAGCAAGGTGCTCGTCTATTGGCCATCGCAAGGAGAACTGGCGAATGGTCACAGCAAGAATTGTGGCTTTTTCTAAGTATGGCTTAATGCCTTTACGTGTTGTTTCGACTTCGGGTAATTCAGGCATCGTTTGTCACTGTGAATGTAAAAGTTGTTGATAAAAGTCGCGAGGAAATTGATAAGCCAAGCCTCGTACAGAATCTATAATCAGCAGAGCGTTATCACTTAAGTAAAGCGTGAACTGCACTGGTTCTATGCTACCTTCGAACCAAAGGGATGCTGTATGTCCAGTTAGTTGTTCAAGTTTGCTGGCGATGGCCGGCAATGGCAACACTTGTAATGCATAGGCGTGTTGCCAAGCATCGACTAGGGCGATGAGTGTATCGCTAGGATACGCAGGGCGACTTGTCCAATGGCCTTTGGACAAGTTAAGCGTCTGTGTGATGCCGACCAGATGTTGCGATTGATAGCTAGGGAGTGAGAGTTTCGTGAGTTTCTGATACGGGAGTAAACGATTATCAATAAAGCTACTGGCATTAGTGTTTAGCAAGGGACTGATTGTATCGTCGACTAAAGAAACTGTCTGATTATGTAGGACATAACGTTGCTGACTAATAGCCTCGATATTGCCAAAAATAAAATGCTGTTCGCCGAGTTGGAGTCGAGTGCTGTTGTTGTTAAACCCAAATTGCTCCAGGTTTTGCTGATCTGACATGGTTTGCTGACGACGAGCCTGCATGGTCAATAAGGACAGTAATAACTGAATACGGGTTGGGTTTGCGTTGACCTGCAAAGGCTGGGTTAAGTGCCAAGCTTGATCATGTTTAACCAGCACTATATCTGGTCGTTTAACTTGCGAAATGATGATTCTATCAATACTTTTGGGGCTGACATTGCTGAGTGTTTTCGATGCGTGTTCCTCGGTAGGCACTTGGGTATTGAGCCAATAGAGAAAACCAAGCATGATTAGGAGAATGAGGTTGGTGAGGTAGCTGGTTTTCATTGTCGACGACGAACCCACCAGAGAGTTATGCCGATCAACAGTAGTAATGCAGGCACGACTATCAGAAAGCCTAAACCTATTAACAATGATGTCATTTTGTTGAGCTCGAGTTGATTATCAATAGTGGTTTTGACTGGAATGTTGATAAGCTTATCGTCTTTGGCAAGCCAGTTCATCATGGCGAGGCCGAGTTCTAGATTCGCAGCATTGCCAATAAAGCTATTTGATAGGAAGTCACCATCACCCACGACAGCAATACGCTGCTGAACTTCGTCAGTATCGGATCCTATTACCCTTGTGATGAGGTAAGCTAAATCGAGTGGGCCTGCGGTATCTAATCCTAGCTCAAATTCTGCTTTTAAGTTTGTCTGACTATCGCTCCAGACATTTTCTGGCGTGGTTAATAAAGCTTGATATTGCCAAGTTGCATCAGGGTTGATAGCTTCAATTGCGGCAGCTTTGGGAAACAGAGTGACGCTAGATGTCGCTTGGGCAATCGGATGGTTTGCGTAATCAGTGATAAGGGTGAACTGTGGATCTGCAATCCCCAAAAGTTCGGTGTTGGGATCGGTTATAACACCGGGTACAAATTGGATACCAAGGTACTCGGATAAGGCTAACAAAGGTGGCTGATTCGAGGGTTCTGCTAGCCAAAGCAAGTTGCCGCCTGCTGAGAGATAGTTCTTAATAATGTCGACTTCGCCCGCTAACCAAGGTTTTTCTGGACTGGCGATAACGACTACGGCGGTATTACGTGGAATTTGTTGGTGTTGTACTAAGTTAAGCGACCTTAATTTAAAGCCTTTTTGCTTGAGGGTTTCAGCCCAGGTACTGAGATTGAAATTAGCTTGGTGATCGGGTCTACGCTCACCATGACCTTCTATAAAGATAATCCATTTGTCTTGCTCACGAGAGACCGAAATCAGCGCATTAGTCAATGATTGTTCAGATAAGTCGTGAACACGTTGTTGCTGTTCGCCAAGCGTGATGACCATTTCACCTTGTTGCTGAATATTCAGTTCTCTCACTAATTCGGGCGAAAAGTCGGGATCGATGTAATCAATATTAAGTTGGGTACTCAGAGATTGGTAGCGATTTAGTAAGGTCGTTAAAACCGGTTTAAATTCACTGTTTGGACTGATAAATGCTTGGATTGTAACCGGTTTATCGAGCTGTTTAAGAAAGTCTTTTGTCGTGTTAGATAAGCTATGGCGATGATTTGCCGTCCAATCCAACTGGATATTGGTTTTAAGCGAGAACTGAGCTAGTAGAATGACTAATGCCAACATAAATAGATAGAACAAGACACTTTGTATCTTAAACTGACGTTGTGATTTTGACGTGATCTTCATATTAATTGAAACGCTGGGCATTAAGTCGGTGAATGGTTAATCCTAAGAAGAACAGGATGACAATGAAGTAGTAGGCAATATCTTTACTGTGGATGTCACCTTGTAATATTGGTTGGAAGTGGCTGATCAGCGATAACCAATTTAGTAAGCCGGCTTGTTCAACATTGCCAGCCCAGTCGATGATCCAGAGAAGGAATAACACGCTGAAAGTGCTGATAGCAGCGATCGTCGGTTGCTTGGTGAGGGCGGATAAAAATAAGCCAATAGCAGTGAAGCTGGCGGCTAATAAAAACAAGCCAAATGAAGCGGAAGCAATAAGGCGGTAATCAAGCGTGGTACTGAGCGACAATGATAACGGCATGACTGCGACGAGCATGAGTAAGATGAGGAAAAAGGTGACTGTGCCAATATATTTTCCGAGGACAATTTGTGTCGCTGATAGTGGTGCTGACAATAATAATGGCAAACTATTATTGCGATGTTCTTCAGCAACAAGTCGCATGGTGATCAAAGGGGTCAATAACAATAAGATAGTGGCCGTATTATTAAATAAGGGCAGGGCAATCAACTCTGTCACGCCAGGTGCGCCTGGAATGGCCGAGATTTTGCCTTGGATTTGCATGAAATAATCGATATGCGTCAGGAAAAGGTAAGCCAATATAAGCTGACTGAGTGCCAAAATTAACCAAGCCAATGGCGAGATAAATAATCGATATAGTTCGTGCCGCGCGAGGATTATCATGCTGACCTTTGTGCATTTTGTGGTGTGGGTTCTTGTTGGATGAGGTTCATAAAGACATCTTCCAAAGAGTGTTGCTCGGGTGAGATAGCGTTTAGCTGCCATTGCTGAGAAACAGCCGCTTCAAGGATAGCGGCAGTTGGGTTGCAGTCGGGTTGATATTGGACTTTAAAGCGGGTATCGGTGTGCGGGGTCACCGCCGTGACGCCTTCAATTTTCTGTAGTGCCTCAATGGCTGGCGGGGCGTTGAGTGTTATCAGTAAACTTGATGATTGCATCTGTTGTTGTAAGGCTTCGGTTGTGTCATTAAAGACCAGTGAGCCCTGATTAATGATTTTAACGCGATTACACAACATTTGAACTTCGGGCAAAATATGGGTCGATAAAATAACACTGTGTTCTTGTGCGATATCTTTGATTAATTGACGAATCTCTCGAATTTGAATTGGATCTAGGCCAGAGGTTGGTTCATCTAAGATGATCACAGCAGGCGTATGAATAATCGCTTGTGCGATACCGACACGTTGTTGATAACCTTTTGATAAATGGTTAATAAGACGCTTTCTCACATTGGCTAAACCACAACGTTCTATGGCAGTCTCTACGGCCTTATGTCGATTCTTAGACGGGATCTGATTGATGCGGGCACAGAATGTTAAGAATTCAATAACGGACAATTCTTTATAAAGCGGGGGTTGCTCAGGTAGATAACCGATGTGGGCTTTGGCTTGTTTAGCATTACTGAATAAGTCATAACCATTGATAATGATCTCACCTTGGTTCGGCGCCAAATTTCCGCTCAGCATTTTCATGCTGGTACTCTTCCCCGCGCCATTGGGGCCCAAAAACCCCAGCACTTCTCCTTTATAGATATCAAAGTCAAGTTGGTTGACAGCCAACTGTGGGCCGTAATAGCGAGAAAGCGACTTTGCTGAGAGTAAAGGTGATGTCATGGTGCTATTTAATTGTATTGAGTGAATAGCTTGCCCAATCTGTTGCCGTGAGAAAGGCATCATTAAGCTGTGAAATACTTAATGTTTTTGGCATAGTGGTAACTGATCCACGCTCGTGTTGTTGAGTAAACAGCAGTAGTTGTCCGAGCTCTCCTTCATTGGTTTCTAAGGCACGTTTAATCGGCTCAGTGACGGGGATGGTTTTGAGTAATTCTGTCATGGGTTTGTTAAACATCGCATCGGCAATCGAGAAAAAACCAAGCATAAAAGAAGTGTCAGGATTACAGGCAAACGCTGGCGCGATGATTTCAGCCATTTTCGCCCGTATTAATCCTATGGTTAACAGCTCTTTTGTTGCTGGCGAATCGATACTTGAAAAGGCAATAATGGTCGCCCAAGATTTGATGGCGTTGAGGCCCAAAAATAAGACCGCTTGCCGTAGTGAGTCGATGCGTCTAGGCAGGGAAAACGCGGCTGAATTAATACAACGTAGTAGCTTATAACTTAGCGTTATATCATGTTTGATTAATTCTTCGACTTCATCAAAATCGATATCTGGCCGTTGTAACTCAGTTAAAATCCGTAGTGAGGAAATTTTATTCTCGGGCAATGGCTTATCATTGATAATGGTGGGTTTGCAGAAGAAAAAGCCTTGGTAATAGTCGAAGCCGAGATCTTTGCACAGTTGAAATTGTGCCTCCGATTCTACTTTTTCTGCCAAGAGTTTAACATTAAACTGCCTAAGAATTTGGACATGTTCAATCAGTTCTTGCTCGGATAAAGCCAGTAAATCAATTTTAATAATATCAGCAACGGCAACTAAAGGTTTGAGGTCTTCACGAAAGATAAAGTCATCTAGTGCGATGGTAAAGCCTTGTTTGGAAAATTTTTTTACAGACTGAATGATTTCTTCATCGGCGACAATATCTTCTAGAACTTCTAATACAATGTGATCGTGATTAAACGGCAACGATATTGCGCCTGTTAGGAAAGTACGGGTTAAGTTGATAAAACCAAGCTTGCCATCGAGTACGCGCTCAATCCCAAACTCTAAGAAGGTATGGTTAATAACTTGACTGGTCGCGATGTCACCATTGTCAGCATTGACGCCAGATTGGTTGGATTGGTTTGTTCGAAATAAAAGTTCGTAAGCAAAAACATCCAAATTATTGTCGAAAATAGGTTGCCTAGCGAGAAAGATGGAGTTAGACAGGCTATCTGAAGACATGTTATTCCTTAATTTAAGCTCAGAGTATGTTGGTCGATAACTTCTCCACATGATAGCAATTTTTTACAAAAAAAAACCTGCTCTAAGCAGGTTTTTTTGTTCAAATAACGAGAAAAACTAACGTTATTTTATTTTGGCTTCTTTATACATCACATGCTTACGAACAACTGGGTCAAATTTTTTGATTTCCAATTTTTCTGGCATGGTGCGTTTATTTTTATCTGTGGTGTAGTAGTGACCTGTACCAGCAGATGAGACTAATTTAATTTTATCGCGCATGTTCTATTCTCCTAGACTTGTTCGCCGCGGGCACGGATATCACTCAATACAACGTCAATACCTTTTTTATCGATAATGCGTAGACCGTGATTACTGACGCGTAACTTAACCCAGCGGTTTTCTGATTCAACCCAAAAACGATGTGGGTGAAGATTTGGAAGAAAGCGACGACGTGTTTTGTTGTGGGCGTGAGAAACATTGTTACCGCTCATAGGGCGTTTACCCGTTACCTGACATACTCTGGCCATTTTAGAACCTGCTCCTGATGAACATCTTAACTAATTAACAAGGGACGTGATTAACGACCCATCTGAAACTACAAAGCCGAACTTTATACCATATATAAATTTGGATGTGTACTTGGATTAACCTTTTGCCTGTGTAAGTCCCATTACATTGAGCTTCTCGCGTAATTGCTCAAAGTCGAGAGTTCCGATTTTGCGCATCACAATTTCACCATTTGGTGCAATGAGAAAGTGGGTTGGTGTGACCCGAACACGGTTAAAAGCCGTTGCAATTTCATCATTTTGGTCCCATGTTAGGGTGTAGGGCAGTTGTCGCTGTTGTCGCATCGCATTGATATGTTCTGGCGTGTCGTGAGCCATAGCAACACCTATCATGGCGAGGCCTTTGTCGGCGTAATCCTGATAGAGCGTATTGAGCTCGGGCATTTCTTGTACGCAGCCAGGACAGTCTGTCGCCCAGAAAATCATCAGTACGGGTTGATTAGCGTATTGTGACAAAGAGTGCTCCATACCATCAATATCGTTGAAAGTGATATCCGGTGCCATTTGCACATTATGACTTTTGATCCAAATGATGGCGAACAATAGCCCTGATAATACAATGGCAAAGAGTAGCGGTTTTTTGTAAGTTGTCATTGTCTGTGTTCTCAGTTTTGAAAGTTAGTGTTGTGACACTCGGCAAACGTCATAAGTGCCATAGATTACTATGACTTAAATTGCTCTGGACGTTGTTGGTGCCAATCCGTCGCTTGTTGATAGCGGTGGGCGACATTGAGCAAACGTGATTCATCAAAGTAATTGCCAATAATTTGTAAGCCAACGGGTAAACCTTCCACAAAACCTGCTGGAATAGAAATACCAGGCAAGCCAGCCAGATTAGTGCTGATGGTGTAAATATCCGCAAGATACATAGCAACAGGGTTATCAGTTTTATCACCAAGCTTAAAGGCCGTAGTAGGTGCTGTTGGCCCCATGATGACATCAACATCATTAAACGCTTGTTGGAAATCATCACTGATTAAGCGTCTGCACTGCTGTGCTTTGAGATAATAAGCATCGTAATAGCCAGCTGAGAGTGCATAGGTGCCTGTCATGATGCGACGTTTGACTTCATCGCCAAAGCCTTCACCGCGTGAACGTTGATAGAGGTCTAATAAGTCTTTGGGATCATCACAGCGGTGTCCAAATCGAACGCCATCCATGCGAGATAAGTTTGATGAGCACTCGGCCGGTGCTACGACATAGTAGGTCGGCACTGCTAAACTGGTATTAGGCAGTGTGATGTCTTTAATGACCGCGCCTAATGATTCATAAGTCTTGATCGCAGCTTCGATAGTTTTAGCGACTTGTGGATCTAAACCTTCACCAAAATATTCTTTGGGCAAGCCTATTCGGAGGCCATCGATGCTGTCATTTAAGGTGACAGTATAATCCGGAACGGCGTGGTCTACGCTGGTGGAATCACGCGGATCAAAGCCCGCTATTTCATTCATTAATAAGGCGGCATCTTCGGCGTTGCGAGCCATGGGCCCTGCTTGGTCTAGGCTTGAAGCAAACGCAATCATGCCATAACGTGAGATACGGCCATACGTTGGTTTTAAACCAGTTAAATTACATAGTGAAGCGGGTTGGCGTATTGAACCACCAGTATCTGTGCCTGTTGCTATCGGCGCGAGACTGGCCGCGACAGCGGCGGCAGAACCACCAGATGAACCGCCAGGAACACGGTCATTATCCCAAGGGTTTTTAACCGCGCCGTAAAAACTGGTCTCGTTAGACGATCCCATGGCAAATTCATCCATATTGGTTTTACCCAAGGTGACCATGCCAGCGGTATTGATTTTTTCGACCACCGTAGCGTTATAAGGTGAGATAAAGTTATCCAGCATTTTTGATGCACAGCTGGTACGAATACCTTGGGTGCAGAAAATATCTTTATGAGCCAGTGGGATACCGGTTAACTTCCCTGCCGTATTTTGTTGAAAACGTTGATCTGCAGCGCGGGCTTGTTCTAGGGCGCTAGCTTCACAGACCGTGATATAAGCATTGAGTTGCTGATTATGATTGTTGATACGGTCAAGGTAATGTTGTGTGAGTTCAACACTGCTGAACTCACCATTATGTAATGATGTCGATAATTCGCTAAGAGAATGTGTATGCATGTGATTGCCTGTTATTCGATAACTTGTGGGACCAGGTAAACACCTGCTTCAGTTTTAGGAGCGATTGCTTGGAATAATTCGCGCTGATTTGTCTCGGTAACCGTATCTGGACGTAAACGTTGGTTGGCGTCGAGTGGGTGAGCCATCGGGATGATGTCCGAGGTATCAACGGCACTGAGTTGTTCAACTAAACCAAAAATATTCGTCAAATCTCGCGCATAATGGGGGATAGCTTGGTCATCTATGGCTAATCTTGCTAAGTGTGCAATCTTTTCTATATCTGTTTTATCTAAACTCATCGATGGTCTCGGTACGTAATTTTACTGTAAAGAGTGCAGTTTAAATGATTCGTCGCTTGCTCAACAGCCCATTGCATTGATAAAGTATCTTTTTTTGTATATCTAGGTTTTGGTTTTGGCTGATGTTTGAACGTCTACGCGGAATATTTTCTAACGATTTATCGATCGATCTTGGTACAGCGAATACGCTGATTTATGTCCGCGGTCAGGGTATCGTACTTAACGAACCTTCGGTGGTGGCGATTCGACAAGATAAAGGCCCAGGTGGTCCACGCTCTATTGCTGCTGTGGGGGTCGAAGCGAAAAGGATGTTAGGTCGAACCCCAGGCAATATCACCGCGATTCGGCCCTTAAAGGATGGTGTGATTGCCGACTTCACCGTCACAGAAAAAATGCTACAACATTTTATTCGTAAAGTGCACGAAGGCCGATTTTTGAAACCCAGTCCGCGCGTTTTAGTCTGTGTCCCTTGTGGTTCCACCCAAGTCGAGCGTCGTGCAATTCGGGAATCTGCTTCGGGTGCGGGTGCCCGTGATGTCTTTTTAATCGAAGAGCCGATGGCTGCCGCTATCGGGGCAGGTATGCCTGTAGAAGAAGCCAGTGGGTCAATGGTCTTGGATATCGGTGGTGGTACGACAGAAGTCGCGATTATTTCACTCAACGGCATCGTCTATTCCGCATCGGTGCGTATTGGTGGTGACCTATTTGACGAAGCGATTATCAATTATGTTCGTCGCAATTACGGCAGTTTAATCGGCGAAGCGACCGCGGAAAGAATTAAAAAAGAAATTGGCTCAGCTTATCCGGGTAATGAGGTCAGAGAGATGGAAGTGCGGGGCCGTAATTTGGCCGAAGGTATTCCCCGTAGCTTTAATTTAAATAGTAATGAAATTTTAGAAGCGTTGCAGGATCCTCTATCGGGTATTGTTGCTGCGGTCAAAACAGCCTTGGAACAAACACCGCCAGAATTGGGTGCCGATGTGGCCGAACGTGGTATCGTCTTGACCGGCGGTGGTGCGTTATTGCGCGACCTAGATAGGTTATTAGTCGAAGAAACAGGATTGCCGGCGATTATTGCCGAAGATCCTTTAACTTGTGTTGCGCGTGGTGGTGGCCGTGCCCTTGAGATGCTTGATGAGCGAGGCACTGACGTTTTCACATTTGAGTAGCACTTTGCATTACACTATTAAAACCTTTGTAGATAAACCTATTTACGAAGGTTTTTTAGTTTATGGGTATTAGACAATCAAACCGTTATTTACAAATAGTGCTTCACTTAATACCCGCTTAATGCTGGCGTTATTGGCGTCGCTGACTTTATTTTTTCTTGATTCTAGGTTGAATTATTTCGCTTCAATGCGGAGTAGCATGTCGGCGGCGATTTACCCTGTTCAATTAATCGCCTCATTTCCCAGTGACTTCAGTACTTGGGCCAGTGATTATTTTCAAAGTCGTTCAGAATTAGAAGAGCAGACGAAAGCGCTTGAAGCGATGAATTTGCTAAATAGTGTACGGCTGCAAAAATTACAAGCCTTAGAACGCGAAAATATGCGTTTACATGAGTTGCTGGGATCTTCGTTTCGTCTGCCTGAGCGGGTATTGGTCGCGGAACTATTGACGATAGATTCAGATCCGTTCTCCCAACAAATCGTGATTAATAAAGGGGAACGATATAATGTGTTCGAAGGGCAACCGGTTCTGGACGCGAAAGGTGTCATGGGCCAGGTGACAGCCGTTAGCCGGTTTTCGAGCCGTGTGATTTTACTGACTGACCCGAGTCATGGGATTCCTGTACAAGTGAACCGTAATGGCTTGCGGGCGGTGGCAACGGGTCGAGGTTTGGGCAAACCATTGCAGTTAGAACATTTACCGCATAATTCAGATGTTCGTGTGGGGGATTTGTTGGTAACTTCAGGGCTGGGCGGGCGTTTCCCGGTGGGTTACCCTGTCGGCACGGTGAGGTCGATTGATCATCCACCGGGTAAAGCTTTTTCTGATATTACCGTTGAACCTGCAGCGCATTTAGAAACCAGTCGTGAAGTGTTATTGGTCCTGCCAAAAATAGATGAGGTTGGTATTGGCACCAGAGATGAGATTGCAGAACAAACAGAACAAACAGAACAAACAGAACAAACAGAACAAACAGAACAAACAGAACAAACAGAACAAACAGAACAAACAGAACAAACAGAACAAAACCTTGGCATTGAAGGGAGGGAATGATGGCAAAAGTGGATCAATCTCAAGGTGGTATTATCATTATCATCACCCTTGTTCTGGCGATGGTGTTAATGTTGATCCCTTTACCGGATAGCTTACGTTTTCTACGGCCCGAGTGGGTACTGCTGACTCTGATGTATTGGGCGATGGCCTTACCTCGCCGTGTTGGTGTGGGATATGCTTGGTTAGTTGGTTTGTTTATGGATGTATTGATGGGGGGTATCTTAGGGATATTAGCTTTTTCTTATGCTTTAGTCGTCTACCTCGTTTTACACTTTCATTTACAACTCAGACAGTTTCCACTTTGGCAACAAGCGTTGAGTTTGATGTCATTGATCTTATTGGTGCATGTGATGACGGTGTTAATGACACCGATTATGACAGGCTGGCATGCTTGGTTACCTGCAGTTGTGAGTACCTTGCTATGGCCTATTATCTATGTGTTCTTACGCGCTGTTAGACGTACTTTTCATGTCAGTTAGTGTCTAAATGTCGACGCGATATACCTTAAAAGATCATTTTAGAGAAAGTCGTTTAGTCAATGACCGCTTGATTTTTGCTGCTATCTTAGCGGGTATCCTATTCGCGATCATTATGACGCGATTGACCGTGTTGCAAGTCGTTGAACATGAGCACTTTACGGTTTTATCTAATAAGAACCGCATCGATATTGAACCTTTGTCACCTCAGCGTGGCTTAATTTATGATCGTAACGGTGTCGTGTTGGCAGAAAATATTCCAACATTTAGTTTAGAGTTGGTCCCCGAAAAAGTGACTTCGCTTGACGAAACGCTGGCCGCGTTAGCGACATTATTTATGTTGTCGAATGATGATGTTGCAGAAATAGAAGCAATAATTAAACAGCAGCGTCGATTTCGTCATGTCGTCATAAGAGAACGTTTAACAGAACAAGAAGTGGCTATTTTCTCTGCTAACCGGCATAAGTTTCCCGGTGTTGATGTGGTCGGCCGCTTGATTCGGCATTATCCGCATGGGGCATTATTTGCTCATACCGTCGGGTATGTGGGCCGCATCAATGAGCGAGATCAAAAAAATATTGATGAAAAAGCTTATAAAGGCACGTTGCAAATCGGAAAAACCGGTGTTGAAAAAGAATACGAAACCTTGTTGCATGGTCAGGTTGGTTATCAACAGGTTGAAACGAATGTGTCCGGGCGTGTTGTTCGTGAGTTGAGCAGTGAGCCATCGGTATCTGGCCAAGGCCTATTTTTGCATCTGGATATTAATATGCAACGCGTGGCGTCAGAAGCCTTGGGTGAATTTAATGGCGCGATTGTCGCTATGGAAGCTAAAACGGGCGGCATTTTAGCGATGGTCAGTAAACCGGATTTTAACCCTAACTCCTTTGTTTCAGGCATCAGTACAACGGAATATGGGGCATTGCGAGATTCGCTTGATAGGCCTTTATTTGATCGGGCTTTACGAGGACATTATCCTCCCGGTTCGACGTTAAAACCTTTTGTTGCATTGGCGGGGCTAGAGCTGGGGATTCTTACGCCGCATAGCAAAACATTTTGCCCGGGTTGGTATACCTTGCCGGGTAAAGACCATCGTTATCGATGTTGGAAGTCGCATGGCCATGGACATGTTGATTTAAAACAATCCTTGGCACAATCTTGTGATGTCTATTTTTATGATTTAGCCAATAGCTTGGGTATTGACCAATTGCATGGTTTTTTAGATTTCTTCGGCTTCGGTCGTCGAACAGGGGTTGATATACCGAGTGAAAGTAGCGGCTTATCACCTTCTAGCGAATGGAAAAGATCGGCACGAAATCAAGTGTGGTATCCAGGCGAGACATTGATTTCAGGTATCGGGCAAGGGTTTAATCAAACAACGCCTGTTCAGTTGGCTCAGGCAACCGCTATGTTAGCGATGCGTGGCGTACATGTCGGACCACAAGCGGCGAGGGCAATACGAGATAATGAAGCGGACGAGTTAACACTCTTACCGACCAAAACATCTGATAGTTTACCAATAGTCAACAATCAACATTGGGAAGCGGTCATCGATTCGATGGTCGAAGTTACTTCTGGTGAACGAGGTACGGCCCGTTCAGTAGGTGAGGGGCTACCGTTCAAAGTGGCAGGTAAAACCGGTACGGCCCAAGTGTTTGGCATCAAGCAAGATGAAAAATATGACGCAGAAACACTAGCTAAAAAATTACATGATCATGCCTTGTTTATCGCTTTTGCACCTGCGGACAACCCAGAATTGGTTGTCGTTGTGGTAGCGGAAAATGGCGGGAGCGGGAGTCGAATAGCGGCACCTATGGCTCGTCAAATGATTGATCAGTATTTTGGTATTGTCGCCGATGAATAGTAATGTATTAATTGATAGAAGGAACCCGCAACGCTGGAGCCTCACGATGGCATTACGAACTATCCATGTTGATGCCATACTCTTGTTTGGTTTGCTTATCGTGTTGGGTGTTGGTTTGCTGGTTCTATATAGTGCGGGAGATCAAAATACCGGTTTACTGATAAGACAGTTGATCCGGATGGGTACCGCCTTTTTGGGGTTAATGGTGTTGGCCAATATTCATCCCGATCGTATGCGTGATTTAGCCTATTGGGTATATGGTGCGGGACTGGTTTTATTAATTGCCGTATTAGTTGTTGGTCATGAAGGTAAAGGTGCCCAGCGATGGTTAGATTTAGGATTTTTTCGCTTTCAGCCATCTGAATTAATGAAGATTGCTGTCCCACTATTGGTGGCAGCTTATCTGGCTGAGCGTCCTTTGCCGCCCACAGTATCACGCTTAACAATCTGTTTAATGATGGTTTTGATTCCTGCTTTGCTGATTGCCAAACAACCGGACTTAGGAACGTCGATACTGATTGCGAGCTCGGGACTGATCGTGATTTTTTTGGCGGGTATTTCGTGGCGTTTAATTTTCGGTTTTTTGGTCACAGCAGCGTCCGCCTTACCTGTTTTATGGTATGTGATGCATGACTACCAAAAACAGCGCGTATTGACTTTTTTGAATCCAGAAAGCGATCCTTTAGGCGCAGGCTACCATATCATTCAGTCTAAGATTGCTATCGGGTCTGGAGGGGTGTTTGGTCGTGGCTGGCTAGAGGGAACCCAATCTCAACTGGCTTTTTTACCAGAACGCTCGACTGATTTTATTTTTTCAGTGATTGCTGAAGAATTTGGCCTTGTCGGGGTGGGGATGTTGTTATTATTGTATTTAATCATTGCGGGCCGTGGTTTATATATTGCGAGCCAAGCACAGACCAGTTTTGCGCGATTACTCGCTGGGAGTATTTCACTGACTTTTCTTGTCTACGTACTCGTTAACGTCGGGATGGTAACAGGCTTATTGCCTGTGGTGGGCGTACCATTGCCGTTAGTTAGTTATGGTGGCACCTCAATGGTGACGTTATTAGCTGGCTTCGGTATCCTGATGTCTATTCATACTCACAGAAGGATGATGTCACCTTGAAACCATTAATATTGTTTGCCGTTTTATCGATTACATTCTCACCAGTAACGTATGCCAATACTGACTTACCTGGTTTATCGTCATTTATTGATGAGATGCATGATGAGCATGGTTTTGATAAAGCTGAGTTAGCTAAGACTTTTGAGCAGGTGGAGGTGAAAGACGCGATTTTAAAAGCGATTGCGAGACCGGCCGAGAAAAGTAAACCTTGGTATGATTATCGTGAGATTTTCCTGACCGATAAACGAATTAAGGGTGGCGTCGCCTTTTGGCAGGACAATGCCGTTGCATTAGCTAAAGCAGAACAGCAGTATGGCGTTCCTGCTGAAATTATTATTGCAATTCTCGGTGTTGAAACTAGTTATGGTGGCAATGTGGGCAGTTACCGTGTAGTTGATGCACTCTCGACATTGGCCTTTCGTTACCCGCCTAGAAGTCCTTTCTTTCGCAGTGAGCTCATGCACTTCTTGTCTTTGACGCGTGAAGAAGGTATGCCGATACTTGATCCCATAGGCTCTTATGCTGGTGCGATGGGCTTGGGACAGTTTATGCCAAGTAGTTACCGTGCTTATGCGGTGGATTTTGATGGTGATGGCAAGCGCGATATTTGGACGAACCCGACCGATGCCATAGGTAGCATTGCGAATTACTTGAGCCGTCATGGCTGGATTGCGGGCGAGAGTATTGCACATAAAACGACAGTGATGGGCGATGTGCCCGTTGCCTTATTAGAGAAAGGCACCAAACCGAGTATTAACCGTGAACAATTACATGATGTGGGCGTGCCGACGGTACAGCTTCCTGCGGGTGCTGATCAGTTAGCATTGATTTCTTTAACGCAGAAAGCGGGTGAAGAATATTGGTTGACGCGTCAAAACTTCTACAGCATTACCCGTTATAATCATAGTCAGATGTATGCCATGGCGGTAACGCAACTAGCTGAGGCCATTCGCCAACAAATTGAACCGTGATGATGACATTCAAGAACATAAAGCAAGGTTTCGTTATTGCCGGCTTAATGCTGTTAGCGGCTTGTGGCGGTAGTGTGTTTGAAAAAGGGGATAGTGCCCCGCGTAACCCACCTGACTTGTCGAGTATTCCAGATGCGGTGCCGAAAGCCGAACGAATAAGACCACAAAATCAAAAAAGCTATGTCGTCTTTGGCAGACGTTATTATCCGATGCCAACTAATGCGGGTTATCGGGAAAAAGGCATTGCATCTTGGTATGGTAAAAAGTTTCATGGACGTGATACGGCGACCGGTGAGCCTTATGATATGTACCGCATGACCGCGGCTCACAAAACCTTGCCTTTACCGAGTTATGCTGAGGTGACCAACTTAGCTAATGGTCGTAAAATTGTGGTAAGAGTGAATGATAGAGGGCCTTTCCACGGTGGTCGTATTATCGATCTGTCGTACGCTGCCGCAACGAAATTAGGCATCATCGGCCGTGGTACTGGGCAGGTCGAGGTGAAAGCGATCAATGCCACCGATTACACTGTCACTCAATCACGGCCTCAACCGCCTGCGGCGGCTGTCAAGGTCGCAGCCACGGGTCAAACTGGCTATGATGCGCAAAGAATAGGACCAGGTGTGTATTTGCAAGTGGGGACTTTTAGCTCTATCGGCCGGGCCGAAGATCTTAAAGATAAGTTGGCAGGACACCTTGATGAAACGGTGTTTCTGATGCCAGTATATCGCCCTCAAGGCGCATTATATCGTGTTAGAGTAGGGCCTTTAGTGAGTGTCGAAGCCAGTGAAGCGATGGCGGCAAAATTGAAATCGATCGGTGTGGCCGACAGCCATGCTGTGGTTGAATAATTTATTTTTAGAGAATATTGAATGTTAAAAACAGTACAAAGTCTTTTATTGCTTGGTTTAGCTTTAGTCAGTATGGCGTCGCATGCAGCCATCACACCGACGCCTAAGGCACCAGATGTCGCAGCGAAGTCTTATATTTTGCAAGACTTTGCCAGTGGCGAAGTGATTGCTGCATTGAATGCCGAACAGCGGCTACCGCCAGCGAGTATTACAAAGTTGATGACCGCGTATGTGGTGTCACATGAATTAGCGTCAGGTAATATTGCACTAGACGATAAAGTGCTGATAAGCGAGAAAGCCTGGCGAATGGTAGGGTCGCGTAGCTTTATCGAAGTCAATAGTAAAGTGACGGTTGAAGTGTTACTTCGGGGTATGATTATACAATCAGGTAATGATGCTGCCGTGGCCTTAGCTGAGCATATCGCGGGTAGTGAAGACACATTTGCCCAGATGATGAATCAATATGCCCAACAACTGGGTATGCTTGATACTAATTATCAAAATGCGACAGGTTTGCCTGATGCTGAACATTACACAACGGCAAAAGATATTGCGATATTATCCGCGGCGGTGATTAGAGACTTTCCCGATCATTATGCTTGGTATGCTGAAAAAGAGTTTACCTATAATGGCATTACGCAACATAACCGAAATAAATTATTGTGGCGGGATAAAAGTGTTGATGGTTTAAAAACGGGTCATACAGAAGAAGCGGGTTATTGTTTAGCAGCATCAGCAGAGCGTAGTGGTATGCGTTTAGTCTCCGTTGTATTGGGTACCCGTAGTGAAAATGCACGGGCTCAAGAGATACAAAAGTTATTCAATTATGGTTTTCGCTTTTTTGAAACCCATGAGCTTTATCAAGTCGGACAACAAGTTACGGAAAGTAAGGTTTGGAAAGGGACGGGTAATGTAGTCGGTATAGGCTTATCTGAGCCGATGGCAGTTACGGTGCCTAGAGGACGTTATAAAGAGTTAGTCGCGACCACGCATATTCAACAACCTGTGATAGCGCCGATCACTAGCGGTCAAGTCCTCGGTACAATTGATATCCATTTAGCGGGGGAACTAGTGGCGACGCAGAGCCTCGTGGCATTAGCCCCCGTCACACAAGGTAGCTGGTGGCGCCGGTTATTAGATACCTTGTTGTTGTTGATTTGGGGCTAAGTCGTGAACGATGTGTTTTTGAATGGCGATTTTCTCGCGGCAGATCAAGCCAAAGTGTCGGTATTTGACCGCGGATTTTTGTTGGGCGACGGCGTCTATGAAGTCATTCCTGTCTACGCCGGACACTGTTTTCAACTCGCGGGCCACTTTCAACGACTACAAAATAGTCTTGATGGTGTGAAGATGACGAATCCCTATTCCATTGCGCAGTGGCAGTCGCTTTGTGAGGAATTGGTGGCTCGTAATGGCGGCGGCGATCAGGCATTGTATCTTCAAGTTACGCGTGGGGTAGCACCACGAGATCATGTCTTTCCTGACAATACGACACCGACTGTGTTTGCAATGAGTAACCCAATGCAGCCCGTGCCCGAGAAGTATAAGCAACAAGGGATCTCGGCGATAACGGTTTTGGATACGCGATGGCAAAAATGTCATATCAAAGCAATTACTTTATTGCCCAATAGTTTATTAAAACAACAGGCCAAAGAGGCGGGTGCGGATGAAGCCTTGCTGATTCGTGATGGTTATTTAACAGAAGGCTCCGCTAGCAATGCTTATGCGGTTATTGATGAGGTCATTTATACAGCGCCAAAAGATGAAAAAGTGTTGCCAGGGATTACTCGGGATGTTGTTTTGGCGATTGCGAAGAAAGCTGGCATGCCTTTGGTAGAAGAAGCCGTGGCGGAATCGTCATTAGCATCCGCGGACGAGCTTTGGGTGAGTAGCTCAACCAAAGAGGTGCTGCCCATCACACAATTAAATGGTGTTCCGGTCGGCCAAGGCGTACCTGGGCCGGTTTGGCGACAAATGGATGTTCTTTATCAACAAGTTAAATATGAGGGTCGAGACGATGGTTGAACCTAGAGAGACCTTAATTGAATTCCCTTGTGACTTTGATATTAAAGCGATGGGAGAAACCAGTGCTGAATTCGATGCCACAGTGGTGAGTATTATTCGTGAACACGTAGAGGATATTCATGAAGGTGCGATTGCGACAAAACAGAGTTCGGGTGGCAAGTTTACTTCGGTGACCGTTACGGTTTATGTCACGAGTCAAGTGCAATTGGATACGATTTATCAAGCTTTAAGCAGTCACGACTTGGTTAAATACGTACTGTAAGCCTCGGCATGATTGTTAAAAATTTAGGCTTGGTTGACTATGCGTCCACTTGTCAGTCCATGCAAGATTTCACGGCGCAAAGACAAGCAGACACTGAAGACGAATTATGGTTGTTGGAGCACACTCCAGTATTTAGTCAAGGTAGCAATGGCAAAGCGGAGCATCTTTTAAATGTTGGTCAGATTCCGGTGGTGCAGTCAGATCGGGGTGGTCAAGTGACGTATCATGGTCCCGGTCAGTTGATTGCTTATACCTTGTTTGATTTAAAGCGTTATGGTATCGGCGTCCGAGAGATGGTGGCACGGCTGGAAAAAAGTGTGATCAACGTTTTAGCTGATCAGGGGCTGGCCGCTTATTCAGATCGTGATGCGCCGGGCGTCTATATTGCGGGTGATAAAATTGCCTCTTTGGGCTTAAGGGTGAAACGCGGCGCCTGTTATCATGGTATCAGTGTCAATGTTGATATGGACTTGTCTCCTTTTCTGGCGATTAACCCTTGCGGCTATCAAGGTATGAAAATGGTCGACTTGAAGCAATTAGGTTGCGATCTAAGCATGGCGGAAGTCAAGCAGCAGTTTGTGAAAGCGTTGACGGCGCAAATGTAATTTTGAAGGTTTTTGAATGGCTGAAATAATAGCAACAAAACGAGATGTCAGTGCGTTGAGAGGTGAGTCTAAGGTATCTCGGATCCCGATTAAGGTTGAACCGAGTGCGCCTAAACGCAAACCCGAGTGGATTAGGGCAAAAGTACCCAGTAATCCGGAGGTGATACGGCTGAAGGCTTTATTGCGTGAACATAATTTGCATACGATTTGTGAAGAAGCCGCCTGTCCAAATCTAGGGGAATGTTTTACCCACGGCACTGCGACCTTTTTGATCATGGGCCAAATTTGTACACGACGATGCCCATTCTGTGATGTGGCACATGGCAAGCCGGATCCTTTAGACGAAAATGAGCCGGCCCATTTGGCCAAAACCATTGCCGCGATGCAGTTGAAACATGTTGTGGTTACATCCGTCGATCGGGATGATTTGAGGGATGGTGGTGCGGCGCATTTTAGAGAATGTATTAAACAAATTCGCCAACAATCGCCAGAGACCAATATCGAAGTATTAGTGCCCGATTTTCGGGGGCGAATGAATGTGGCATTAGAAGTATTAGCCGATAACCCGCCGGATATTTTTAATCATAACTTAGAAAGTATTCCACGTTTATATAAAGCGGTGCGTCCCGGTTCTGATTATCAATGGTCGCTCGATTTAATCAAAAACTTTCAAGCGCAACACCCTGACGTGCCAACGAAGTCGGGCTTGATGTTAGGGTTGGGGGAGTCAATGGATGAGATTAAACAAGTGATGCAAGATTTACGTGATCATGGCTGTCGCATGTTGACACTTGGCCAGTATTTACAACCGAGCCGCCATCATTTGGCCGTCGATCGGTTTGTCACCCCTGCTGAGTTTGATGAGCTAGCGCTAGTGGCAAAAGAAATGGGCTTTGAGCATGTGGCCAGTGGCCCAATGGTACGATCTTCTTATCATGCAGACTTGCAGGCACAAGGTGAGCATGTTTCTTAGTTAGATATAGCTAGTCTTTGTTTTTATTCCATAAAGTCAGTTATAGCGTATGCGAGCTGTAGTTTGCCGTATAATGCTCGGATGAATTTGAACCGAAAAAATAGAATTGAGGTCATAGTATGAGTGATTTTTTACCTGGGCTACAAGGCGTTGCAGCGACTAAGTCCGCGATTTCTTATATTGATGGCGAGAAAGGATTACTGTCCTATCGAGGTTATCCATTGGAAACGCTAGCAGCCAATAGTAGCTTTGAAGAAACAACCTTGTTGTTACTCGATGGTGAATTACCTTCTTCGTCAGACTTAGCTGGCTTTACTAGAAAGCTAAGAAGTCACTACCGGATTAAATATCATATCCGTGAAATGATGCGCCATTTTCCGGCTACCGGTCATCCGATGGATATGCTGCAAACTGCGGTGTCGAGCCTGGGCATGTTTTATCCGGGTACAGAGTGTTTAACTGACTCTGATGTCTGTGAAGACATGAACTACGTTCGTAATATGACGGTCAATATCATTGCGCAAATGGCACCACTGGTCGCAATGTGGGAGCATATGCGCCAAGGCTATGATCCTATCGAACCGCGGGAAGATTTATCCGTTGCCGAAAATTTATTGTATATGTTTACCGGCGCTGACCCCGATCCAATGTTGGCAAAAATCATGGATGTTTGTTTGATTTTACATGCTGAACATACCTTGAATGCCTCTACTTTTTCAGCATTAGTCTCTGGTTCAACTTTAGCAACTCCATATAGCGTGATTTCTGGCGCGATTGGTACTTTGTCAGGCCCATTGCATGGCGGTGCGAATTTTAAAGTCGTTGAGATGTTAAAAGAGATTGGCAGTGCAGATAAAGCAGAAGCATGGATTGATAATGCCTTGGCCAATAAAGAAGTGATTTGGGGTATGGGGCATCGCGAATATAAAGTAAAAGATCCGCGCGCCACAATTTTGCATAATCTAGTCGCCGATCTGATTGAAGATCGTGGCGGTAGTTTAGATAGTACTTTTGAAACGGCAATGAGAGTCGAAGAAATCTGTAAAGACAGACTGGGGCATAAAGGTGTTTACCCTAATGTCGATTTCTATTCGGGTATCTTATATGCTGAAATGGGGATCCCGGCGGATCAATTTACGGCCTTATTTGCCGTTGCGCGTTCGGCTGGTTGGTTAGCACATTGGCGTGAACAGATCTCAGATAATCGTATTTACCGACCTACGCAAATATATACAGGTAGTGGTATACGTGACTATACGCCAATCGCACAGCGGGGCTAGCGTTAGCAGATAACGGTTTTACTACTTTTACCTTGCTGTTCACGGACCAGTCGTGGCACAAGGTAGCCCGATAGCTTGGCTCGTAATTGTTGAATTAGTACTCTTCCTATGTCTTCGCTGACATCAAAATGACTTGCACCTGCAACTGGGTCTAATAAATGGAGATAATAAGGTAGGACGCCGATTTCAATTAAGCGCTCGCTTAATTGCGTCAGATCATCCACCGTGTCATTGATACCTTGCAGTAGTACGGATTGATTCAGGACTTGGACACGCTGCGCTGCCAAAGACTTGATGGCTATCTCGACTCCAGAGTCGAGTTCATTAGCATGATTGGCATGGATCACCATAATGACTTGAAAGCGCGTTTGAGCGAGCCAAGATAACAGTTGTGAGTCAATACGATCTGCCAGCACGATAGGGAGTCGGGTATGGATTCTGAGACGTTTGAGGTGGGGAATTGCTTCCAAGTCAGATACCATGCTGGCCAGCTTTTGATCACTTAAAGCAAGGGGATCGCCACCGCTTAAGATCACTTCGTTAACGGTGGTATCTTGTGCTAATGCGTCTAATGTTTGCTGCCATTGACTGGCAAGTGGATTACTGTCGTTATAAGGAAAATGTCGCCTAAAACAATACCGGCAATGTATTGCACAAGCCCCTGTCGTTAATAATAATGCGCGTCCATGGTATTTTTGGAGCAAGCCGGGGCTGCTGACAGCCAAATGATCACCTACGGGGTCAGAGACAAAATCCTGATGCACAATGCCTTCATCAATCAGCGGGAAAACTTGTCGTAATAAGGGATCCAGAGGGTCACCGTGGCGCATTTTGTCGATATAACTTTGTGTTACACGCAATGGAAATTGCTTTAAAACACTCTGATCAATGGCGGTCAGACGATCTGTTAAACCTAGCTGTGCCAATAGTTCTTCGGGGTCTTTTATCGCATTGGCTAGTTGCGCTTGCCAGCGCTTGCTTGGTAACACGGTTGGTGTTTGAGGTATCATATTGCGCCTAACTATTGAAACAGACGATGATCGTCCCCTAAAAGAGGTTGCCATGGCAAGTGTAAGTACAAATCAATTTAAATCTGGACTCAAATTTATGCTTGATGGCGATCCTTGTAACATTCTCGAAAATGAACTGGTCAAGCCGGGTAAAGGCCAAGCATTTAACCGGGTTAAGTTTCGTAACTTAAAAACGGGACGGGTCAACGAGCGGACATTTAAATCGGGCGAAAGTGTTGAGAGTGCGGATGTCGTGGAAGTCGAATTAGAATATTCCTATACCGATGGCGAGTTTTGGTATTTCATGGATCCTGTTTCTTATGAACAACATGCTGCAGACGCCAATGCGATTGAAGACTGCAAAATGTGGTTAAAAGAACAATATGTTTATACGGTGACACAATGGAATGGCACGCCATTGCTAGTGTCTGCTCCCAACTTTGTCAACTTGGCTGTGACCGAGACCGATCCGGGTTTGAAAGGGGATACTGCGGGGACAGGCGGCAAGCCAGCGACATTAGAAACCGGTGCCGTGGTCAGAGTCCCATTATTTATGAATGTGGGTGATGTGTTACGTATAGATACCCGAAGTGGGGAATACGTCGAACGCGCGAAAGACTGAGTAAGCAGTTAACTCTGTTATAGCTGTCTTATCTTGCTGCTTGGATGATTTACCCTTTAATCCTATTTAAGCGATTGAACACTTTTTATGGACAATGATTGGTGCCCATCAGCGAGTCTTGATACCTTGAAAAGGCGGGCACAGCTATTGGCTGATGTCCGTCTTTTTTTTGCACAAAAAGCGGTGCTAGAAGTTGATACGCCCATTTTGTCGATAGCGGCACCAACTGCACCTTATTTAGATAGCTTTCAAACCGACTTTATCCCGCTCGGCCTAGGGCAAAAGCAGACTTATTATCTGCAAACCTCCCCAGAGTTTACGATGAAGCGCTTATTGGCAGCGGGATCAGGATCTATCTATCAAATCGCCAAGGTATTTCGTAATGGTGAGCAAGGTCGTGTACATTCGCCAGAATTTACCATGCTGGAGTGGTATCGCTTAGAGTTGTCTCTTGATGAATTGATGGGGGAAGTCTCCAAGTTATTGACTTCAATAGCTGGTTTTCCTGATGCTGAACGCTTGTCTTACCATGATGCTTTCAAAAAATACTTAAACGTAGATGTGTTTGACTGTTCGCGTGACGACCTCAGTTCGCTTGCTTTTACACATATTGCTAGTTTAGCAACGGGCTTTCAATTAGATCGCGATGGTTGGCTTGAATTGTTAATGAGTGAAGTGATTGAGCCGTGCTTAGCGAGTCGAAACAAGCCGGTTTTTATTTATGATTTCCCTGCGTCACAGGCGCAATTAGCCAAAGTGAAATTAGATGCGCATGGCCATCGAGTCGCTGCCCGATTTGAACTTTATGCTGGTGGTGTAGAATTAGCCAACGGTTATGATGAGTTACTCGATGCAGACGAATTGCTTTACCGTTTTGAACTAGATAATCAGTACCGCCGACAAATAGCTAAACGAGAAATGCCCATAGATAAAAAGTTACTCGCCGCGATGCAATCGGGCTTACCGCAATGCACTGGTGTAGCATTAGGCTTGGATCGCTTATTGATGTTATTACTCGATGCTCCAGCTATTTCGGTTACTCAAAGTTTATCTCTGTGAAAATACCGTTGAATTGTCTGACAGAGTGAGTTGATGATCACTTAAGTCGGACTACTTTTTACGCACATTTAAAACTGTTATATGGATTCGTTTTTCATATCACAGCTACAAGGAAAATGGACTGCTAGTTTAATGAATGGAAAGATAAGGTTTTAACCTGTGCTTTTACACTATCCCATTAAATGATACGCAGTCCTTTTTAATTTGTTTATCAGGAAGTTTTCTTTTTAAACAAACTAACGTGGTCGCTTAGGCCTGTATGAAACTAAAACTAAGGATGTTTACATGAAGTCGGTTAAAAAGTTGGCAGTCGTTGCCACTATGGTATTTGTAACGGGGTGTGCTTCGGGATTAAATTCAATGCAACAAAGAGAGTATGCTGCATTTGAAAACGATGGTGTACTTATTGAAGAAAAGAACCCATCAACTGGCGTCGCTCTTGGCTTCTTACCTGGCGGGGGCTCATTTTATGCCCGCGAACCAGGTTTGGGCGTGGTCAACTTGCTGATGTGGCCGTTATCTATTTTATGGGATCCAATTAGTGGTAAGGATGGTGCGATGGCGATAAATTACGACATGACGAAACATTATCTGAAAGTAGAAAAAAAGAAAGCGCTGGCTGGGCTTGATGAAAAACTATTGCTCGAGAAGATCGATAATAAAGAATATGTTTCTGCTAAGAGAAAACTGGATGAAAAATACGATTATCAGTAAATAGGTCAAGCATGCATCTATTTAAGAAGGTAAACCTTGAAACCAGAACACGGTTTTGAGCGGAAAAGGGCGCTTAATTAAGTGCCCTTTTTTGTTTAAGCATTCAGTATCTTTGATGACATGACGTCTGATTTTAGTAATAAGTTCCACATAATCTATTTTTATTATGTGAATTATGTCACAAATTTTATTTCTAGTGCTGTCTTTTGATATACTCCTGCATCCTCAATTTGGGAGCAACTTAGGAGAGATAATGAAAAAGTTAAGCCTATCAATTGCATTAGCATTGACAGCATTAGGAGCCAGCGGCGTGAGTTCTGCCGTCACTATGGAGGAGTTAGCTGCTAAATTGGATGCTTTAGCACTAGAAAACGCTGAACTAAAACAACGCGTATCAATAGCAAGCAGCGTTTACTATTAGAAAGAAAAAAATCGGGCGATTTAGCGGCTGATTCAGTTTATTTCAGTGGTGCCGTGACCGCGATTGCTGATTACCAAAGAAGCAACAGATCAAGCAAGTTTGGCTATTTAATGCGTCACCCTACCTCGAGTAACCAACGCACAAAAGATGTCTCAGAAGCGGTACTACACTCTGCTCAACTAGCATTAACAGCAAACTTAGGCGAATGGGTCACGGGTTATGTAGAGTTATTATACGATCCAGAACAAAGCTTTGGTGCGGGTACTTTGACAGATGTTAACCGTAACCAAGTCCAAGTTCGTCGTGGTTATGTGATGTTGGGTAATCTAAAAGAATCTCCATTCTATGCTTCACTAGGTAAAATGGCTGTGCCATTTGGTTTGACAGATACAGTGAACCCATTCACAGCCTCTACCGTTTGGCATGCTTTTGGTGGTTTGGCTTATGGCCTTAATGGAGGTTACACTCAAAACGGCTTGAACGTTAATGTGATGGCTGTACAGGGTGGTGCTCAATTTCGCGGGGCGAATGTCCCTGTTGATGACAGCAATGTACCCAGTAAACTCAATAATGTTGCAGTCGACGTAAACTATACCTTTGCTGTCGCGACTGATATGAACTTATTGATGGGTGCCTCTTACTTGAAAGGGAGTGCATATTGTCAAGAATTCCCAATCACGCATTTCAATTCATGCCAAGATGAAAATGGCGCTTATGACGTTTATACGCGTTTGAGCGGTCAAAATTGGCAAGTGAAGGCCGAAGTTGCTCAAACTGAAGATAAATGGTCGGGTACGTTTAATCCAAGTATTCCTCAATTTGGTCCTTCGAAAGTCACTAGCTGGGATATTGGTGCACAATACAACACCAGCATCTTAGGGTTACCAACCGATTACTCTATCGAGTTTAGTCGTTTCGATACTGGCCCAAGCGGTTCTCCATGGGAAAAACAAGACCAATGGGTATTGTGTATGGCAACATACATTACGCCTAGTGCTAAATTGTTTGGTGAATACATCCACACTGAAGGTTATGCGCCGCTTAACTTCTTAACGGGTGGTAACTTAGGTAATGGTGTCACGCATAGTGATGTCGATGCACGTTCTGATGTTTTACTATTCGGTGCAAATGTTGCTTTTTAATTAAAAGCTACACGAGTTATCAACGAAAAAGGGGCCTACTTGGCCCCTTTTTTTATAGCTCTAAGTTGTCTTTACGATGTTGTTGCATCGCTCGAACCATATTGGCAAATTGCGAATGAAGGGCGGTTTGCAAAGGTTGTGATATTTCAAGCTCGCTCAGCGCTTTATCCATACAGGCTAGTCACAATGCGGCATGATAGTCATTGAGATCAATATTTCGATGTCTTAATTCTAACCGCGCGATACTCGGTGGCATGGGCGTTAGCTGTTTTGGACCGCCCAACCAGTGATTGAGCACGCGAAACAACTTCTTCTTGGTCGTCAGCAGTTTTAGAGGATGTAATAGCCGTAAGTCGTGGAAATCGGGGTCTCTATCCATGACATCATAAAACGTATCTGCCAGTTGCTTGACCGCTGTGATATCACCGAGTTGATTAAATAAGCTCATACCTTATCACATTGCTATTGCATTAAATTAGGTAACCAAAGAGTGATTTTTGGGAAAGCAATGATCAAACCCAAAATCACGATTTGAATGGTAATAAAGGGTACGATACCTTTGTATATAGCCTGTAATTTCAGCGTCGGTGCACTGGCTTTTAAATAAAAGAGCGAAAAGCCAAATGGCGGAGTAAGAAAGGAGGTTTGTAGGTTTAATGCGATTAAAATGGCAAACCACAACGGATCTAAGCCAAGATGGATGGAGATCGGTGCGATAATCGGCACGACGATAAAACAAATCTCGATAAAGTCTAAGAAGAAACCAAGCAGAAATATCAATAACATGCTGAGTAGTAAGAACGTCCACTTTCCTCCCGGTAAGGCGCTGAATATCTCGAAGATGAGGTTATCACCGCCCATGCCGACAAACACTAAGCCAAAAGCTGTTGCACCGATAAGAATTAAAAAGATCATGCTGGTACAACGTGTGGTTTGTTGTAGCGCTTGATTGAGACTTGTTAAGGTCAGTTTGCCATGAAGGGCGGCTAATATCATGGACCCTAATGCCCCAACAGCGGCCGATTCTGTTGGCGAGGCTACCCCGAAAAAGATTGAGCCTAGGACGGCGAGAATCAACACCAATGGTGGGACAAGGCTTTTGATGACCTTCATAGCGAGATGGGCATTATCATTCAGGTCAGGTGTTATAGCCGGTGCATGTTCTGGATGTTGCCAAGCAACATAACTGATATACAGAATATACGCGACGACGAGCATCATGCCTGGGACTGCTGCACCCATGAATAGCTGACCGACGGGCACCCCTATAACATCCCCCAATAAAATTAAAATAATGCTGGGGGGAATAATTTGGCCCAATGTGCCCGATGCGGCGATGGTGCCGCCCGCTAAAGTAGGCGCATAACCATGTTTGAGCATTGCTGGTAGCGCGATGACAGCCAAGGTGACGACAGAGGCGCCAACAACCCCAGTTGTGGCAGCAAGTAAGGCACCGACAACGACAACAGAGATAGCAAGGCCACCACGAACACGACCAAATAAACTTCCCATCGTTTCGAGTAAGGCTTCGGCTATGCCGGATTTTTCTAAAATGACACCCATAAACACAAATAGTGGTACTGCCAGCAAGGTGAAGTTGGTCATAATGCCCCAAATCCGCAGCGGTAACAGATCAAAGAAGCCAAGCCCCAAGAAGATACTGCCAAAAGCGAGGGCAACAGCGCCAAGCGTGAAAGCGACGGGAAAGCCCGTAAGCAGTAACAGAAATAATACGGCGAACATGACCAAAGCCCAAATTTCCATTATTTGGGCTCCTGTTCTGTTAAGGTCAGGAGGTGTCTAAGACATTCGGCAATACCTTGCAGTATCAGGAGGCCGAATGCGACCAAAATACTGCCTTTGAGCAAGTAACGATAAGGCAGGCCACCAGGGTCGGGAGAGCCTTCTTGGTAGTAATAGGCATTTTCTACAAACGGCCAAGCCGTCATCAGGATTAAGGCACAAAACGGCAGGAGTAATAGCAGGGTGCCGAGGATGTTGATCAAGGCGCGGTGTTTGTCGGATAAAAACCGACTATGGTAGAGGATGTCGACGCGAACATGCTCATTATGCTTCAGTGTATAAGCGGCGCCCAATAAAAAAATCAGGGCAAATAAGTGCCATTCTAATTCTTGTAAAGCCACCGACCCTTGCTGGAAAAGGTAACGCATTGTGACGTCGTAACAAATGAGTAATACCGTTGCCAATACGAGCCAAGATGTGGCTCGGCCAATATTTTCATTCAGTGCGTCTATGGTCTTGATAATGGTCTTGATCATAATGTCGATGGTGGTTAATATTCCGTGAGCAGGCAGTGTCCCATAAATCAGCATGAAGCTCTAGTGATAAAGTGTTATCACTGCGGATAACATGGTGTGATTAAACAAGAAATGGTAAAGTGCTGGTCGAGATTGCCCATTTAGGATGCCGTATTATGCTTACTGTTATTTCACCAGCGAAAACGCTTGATTTCGAATCGAAGCCGATCACTAATAGTCATACCCAACCGATGTTTTTGACACAATCACAAGCGTTGATTAATGAGTTGCAACAGTTGTCTGCACCGGGTATTGCGACCCTGATGAAATTGAGTGATAAATTGGCTGGTCTCAATATGGCCCGTTTTCAAACTTGGAAAACGCCGTTTAATTTAGACAACGCTAAACAAGCGGTATTGGCTTTTAAAGGTGATGTCTATTCTGGCCTAGATGCCGAAACAATGGATGAGGCAGGTTTGGATTTTGCCCAACAACATTTACGCATTTTGTCTGGCTTATATGGCGTCTTGAAGCCGTTAGATTTGATCCAGCCTTATCGTTTAGAGATGGGCACGCAGTTTGCTAATTCGAAGGGCAAGAATTTATACCAATTTTGGGGTGGTCAACTTCGTGAAGCAATTGAACATGAAGCGTCACAATCCGGTGCGGTACTGGTTAACTTGGCATCAAATGAATATTTTAAAGCGCTCGAAGCCAAAAAACTCAACACACGGATCATTACACCGGTGTTTAAAGACGCGAAAAACGGTCAATACAAGATCATTAGTTTCTATGCTAAAAAAGCCCGTGGTTTAATGAGTCGTTATATTATCGATCATCGTATTAATGATCCCGAACAGTTAAAATCATTTGATAGCGAGGGTTATAGATTCAGTGCAGAAATGTCGAGTGGTGATGACTGGGTGTTTATCCGCGATCACGATTAATTAAGCCTTGGCTTGTTTTGGGCTTTGCTCTATTTCGTCGGCCAGTTCAAATGTAGCGAGTAATGGCGCATGATCTGACAACCTTCGCCACAGGTCATAGCGAGGCCGGTCACAGGTCTTTGGCTGTACTTTTCGATAATAGACCCGGTCCATTTTTAGAATAGGCAACCACGCCGGCCAAGTTCTCGCATGTTTATTATGTAGTGTTTGATGGGTTTCTTTCAGGTTCAAATGCTCTGAAAAGTATTGTTCTGCTTTTTCGCTCCAATCATTAAAATCACCTGCGATGATCAGCGGTGCATTTTCGGGTACATGGGCTTCGATGCGCTCACAAAGAATCCGAAACTGTTGTTTGCGTTCTACATTGATCAAGCCTAGGTGAATGCAGATAATGTGCAATTCTTCACTGATATTGGGTAAGTTAATGACACCGTGTAATAGGCTGCGACTTGCCCAAGAGACAGCTGAGACATTGATATTTTCCCAGCGAATGAAAGGGTGTTTACTGAGGATCGCATTGCCATGGTGACCTAAGCTATAGAGCGCATTTTTGGCATAAGCGACATGTGGCCAACCACCTTCAGCAATAAAGTCAGCGTGAGAACTTTCTGGCCAATCATGGTGTGTGATTTCGTGTTGTTTATGCTCGCCTTGGACTTCTTGTAATAACAAAATATCAGCGTCTGCCTTGATTAAGGCATCACGGAGGCGAGGCAATATAAAACGGCGATTGCCGGTACTAAAACCCTTATGAATATTATAGGTGAGGATCCGTAATACGTTTTCTGACATAAGATACTGTTTGCCTAAAGGATTACAGAATTACTTTACCAGATGAAGGCGCCGATGGGGTGAACATAATTCGATCAACGTGAACGATGCAGGTTTTAATCGCTGGTCTAACACTAAAGCACAATAAGATTTTGAGCGTGATGCGTAAAATGGATGAAAAGTGACAGTCAGTTGATAAGGTACATGAAGAAATTATGATTTTCCTCTTTATGGTTAGCACTATCGTTGCAAGTCAATAGGTAAAAAAAAGCTTGATGATCCAATAAGGACCATCAAGCTTCATTTGAGACGAATGACGTCGCTTTTAAACGGCAGAAACTCGAAGTGTTTTCTGTATTAAGTCGTTTGTAGGCGAAATCGCATCATGTGGACAAGCATCAATACAAGCGTAACAACGAATACATTCGTCACTATTGATGACTAAGGTATTGTAGTAGGCGCCCGATGTTTGACCGGGACTGACGCGCTGTAATGATGTGATACCTGTTTCTCGGTAACTAAACATACTGCTTTCAACAATACAATTTGCTACCGGTTTGACGAGTAAGCATTCATCACAGACAGTACATTTTGAGTTATTGATGACAGGTGCCGGTGATCTGGCATCTTCAAATTTATCATAACCAATATCGTCTTCATCTAAACCAGCAGCTTTAAGAATCAACGCACCATGATCAATCATGGCAGGAGGACCACAGAAGAACGCTTTCATATTGGTGATATCAATTTTATTGGTATCAAGAAAGTTTTCTTTAAAGTACTGGGTGACTAAGCCACGGGCACCATGCCAATCTGTATGGTCTGGTTCTTCAGACAAAACAGGCACAAAAGTAAATTTATAGTCTGGATGCCATTGCGCAGCAATCGCTTCCATTTCAGCCAAAAGATACAAGTCTTCTTGGGCACGAGCACCATAAAAGAAGAAGCAATCACGCTCAAGTTTTCTACTCGCTGCTTGTTCAACAATGGCGTTGATTGCACTCATGCCACTACCACCGGCAATACAGACAATCGTTTTATCGGATTTATCCAGTCTAAACTTACCCATCGGTCCGCCGACGATGACTTTTTGCCCAACACGGTTAGGTTGTACTAACCAGTTAGACATTTCACCGCCCGGCACTAGGCGAATAAAGAATGTCACTTCATTCGGGTTCTCGAGACAAGGGGCTTTAGCAAATGAATAAGCGCGTGGTTTATCAATGCCTTCCACTTCTAAGATGCCATATTGACCGGCTTGTGCTTCTACGAAGCCAATACCGTCATAGGTGACCGTTAACTCGAATGTATCGTGGGTTAACTTCTCAAGCGACGTGATAACGCCTGTATGACGTTTTACACGTGACGTATTAATTTCACGATTGGGTACAGGTAAACCACTTTCATTGTCAAAAGGATCATTAAAGTGTTTGAGTAATGGATTGGTCATTATGAAAATACTCCTTTATGAATTTCTTTTGCGGCTTCAAGAATTTCTTCATCAGTAGCTTCAATCCCTTTGTTTCTAGGATCTTCACGCCATTTCTTAATAAAGCCTTGTTCTCCGCCCCAACCAGCAAGGATTTTTTTCTTAGCTGCTTCTGAAACGGGTTCAATTTCTACCAAACAGGAGTAGAACGTTGGGCTATTACCAAAGTCTGTCAACATCTCAGAATTCAGGGCATTGATATTGACACCACCATAGGTGTTACTACCTTTGAATTGTTTCTGAGTATTACAAACACCTTCAAGTAATTTCTCGATAATGACCGCGTGGGCAAATGTTTCGCCACGATCGTTATAAAGTCTACAAAGGTCACCATCAACGATGTTACGGCGCATCGCATCAGCCGGGCTGAGTTCGACAGTGGGACGTGACATCATGGCATGTAAGCGAGGTACAGATTGGAAAGAATCACCAATAAAGTTGTGTGATGCACAACTCAATACTTGCAGTGGGTACTGTTCACGTTTTGGATCTTCTTGCCCCTCGATTTCAGGTACATAACTAGGTAATGGATCGACACCTTGCTCTTTTAATGCTTCAGAGTAGATTTCAATTTTCTTACTTGGTGTTGGCCAGCCATTTTTGAGGAAGTTACGGCGATCCGTAGATGTGTTCGCGCGTGCCCAACCATTTTTCTTGAGATCTTCGTATTTGATACCTTCCATCAATGGGTTGACGGTATCATCGACTAAGATGTCACGAATGATTTCTTCATCTGTTTGGGTGAAGGCATTATCATCATCGGTCACATAGCCCATTTTATCGGCTAATTTACGGAACAACTCTGAGTTACGAACACTTTCACCTAACGGTTCAATGACAGGCTCATTCATGCTGAAGTACCAGTTGCCATATGTTGCAACCAGGTCCATACGTTCTAGTTGGGTATCAGCAGGTAAGACGATATCGGCATAATTACAGGTGTCAGTCCAGAAGGTTTCATGCACACCAACGAAAATATCATCACGACTCAAACCATTACGTACCCCGTTACTATTCGGTGCACAGTTAGCAGGATCGGAATTATAAACAAAGACTGATTTGATCGGTGGATCGAGTTGTTCTCCATCAGCACCAATGTTTTCATCTAAGGCGCGACCAATTTGAACCATGCTGATTTGACGTTTAGAGGCACGATCACCCAAATCTGGACGATGAAGTTTACCTAAATCATGGCTTAACCACATTTCTTCTAGGTTACCAAAGCCTGCGCCACCACATTTTTCACGCCATGAACCGGTGATACAAGGCAGGGTCAGAATCGCACGGCACATTTGACCGGCATTTTGATGACGGTTAAGGCCATAGTTAGCACGAATAACAGTTTTCTTAGTATTGGCATATTCTAGCGCCAGTTTTTCAATGTCAGCCGCAGGCACACCGGTAATTTTTTCAACTTTATCAAGCGGGTAATCAGGCAGTTTATTCTCGAGTAGATCTTCCCAGCCTAATGTTTGTTCTTTCAAAAACTCAATATCGTGCAAGCCAGCGTCAACAATTACTTTCATCATACCTAAGGCTAACGCTGCATCGGTACCAGGTCTTGGTTGGATATGCCAGTCTGCCATCATGGTTGTGCGGGTTTCGCGAGGATCGATAACAACCAATTTTGCGCCGCGTTCTTGTGCTTCGCGAATGAAAGGAATGGCGTGTACACCAGTACTGACTAAGTTAGTCCCCCAAAGGATGATTAAGTCTGCTTCCTGAGCCGCTTCATGAATCGAGGTGTCGGCATGCGCCATACCATAAGTATGTAGGCCAGCCCACATTGCAGCGAAGATACAAATAGATTGCTCTAATCGTGCTGCTTCCATTTTGTTCCAAAAACGACTATCCATAGTCCAGTAACCGACCATGCCCATTGTGCCGGAATAAGAATAAGGTTGAACCGCTTCAGAACCGTATTGTTCGATAGTCTGTTTAAAGTTATCCGTAATGGTGTTTAAAGCTTCGTCCCAAGAAATGCGTTCAAATTTTGCATTAGGGCCTTTAGGGCCGACACGTTTGTGTGGGTATAACACGCGATTATCGTTATACACAAAATCAAGGTAGTGATTGACTTTGTTACATAGATGGCCACGTGTAATGGGGTGTGTTGGATCGCCTTGTACTTTAATGGCTTTACCTGTCGTGTCGTCACGTGTGACAAGCATTGAACATGAATCGGGACAGTCATGCGGGCAGACAACATGGTGTACTGAAAACCCTTCTTTTACTTCAATTTTATTACTTAAGCTCATGAGAAATGAACCTCCTGTAGTTATACCTGTGTGACTCATAATGTGTAGGCGTCTTATCTAGGGTGCGCTGTAGCATTCAATAAATCACTTAATGTTAAATAGAGATAAGCATGACCCCTTGCAGGCCATGCTTATCTCATTGCTCACTATTTAAAAGCTTTTTGACACACTAGCAACTAAATGACGTTGCCAGATTTCGGTTGTGTCTGTGCTGGCATCAACGTTGGTATCATGGTAGCTCAGGCTAGCTTTCCATCCATCTCTGAAAGACTTAGTGACACCGACATTGGCATACATCCAGTCGCCTGGTTGTACGAATTCAGGATCACTGAACCATTGATAACCGACTGTACCATTAACTGCCCAACCATTACCTAATTGATAAGTTGGTGTGATGGCGGCTGAATAACCTTGTACATCATCGCCTTTATCCGTTTTTGTACCGAACCAAGCATCCAGTGTTGGAACGAACTCTACATAGATATTGAGGTTTTCTGTGACGTCTTTATTCGCAGTTAACCAAAGCTCTGTGTAGTTTGGTTGATAATCACCATCAGATTTGTGGTAGATGTAGTGCCAAAGGAACACATTGTAGTTAATGCCCGTGTCGCCGATGGTGCCGAACTTACCGATATAAGGACCTGACTCAGCATAAATCTCTGGCACAAGGTCAAATTTGTTAGTGGCCATCCAGTAACCAGCATAGATACCGGTGTCTTCATGTGTCCATGTCACTAGACCTTGTAGCGAAGGTACTTCGGTATTTTGTGTTTCAGAGTTACCTCTGAACATACGTTCGTTACCAAACTCGACCCAACCAGTGAAATTACCACCTAGAAAGTCAGGCTCTGAAGCTGCATCAGTTGCCATCGCAGAAAGCGGGCTCAATGCTGCTAGTGTTGTAATTACGATTTTCTTTAATGTTTTTCTCATTTTCCTCTCTCCCCAAGAATGAGTGATGTAACGTTGTTTGTGATTTAGTTAATTAAGCGAAAGGCCACATGTTGCCGAAAGGCCAGTATCCGTAGAGGTACATCCAACCTGTGATCGCGACTTCTATACCAACGAAGAAGGTTAAAAAGATGGTGACGCCCATGACATTGGTGTTGCCTTTTGCCAAGACAAGGTAAAACAAATACCAGAGAATACCGAAGGTAACCCATTCAAATGCCCAGCCTAGATCACCGCCAGTGAAGGCTTTGATGGCGAAAGGGATAGTGGTGATGGCGACCAGCACGCAGTAGTAGCCTAGTGCACGTTGATCTTCTGCACCACGTAATGCGTTGACACCAATCCAAAGATAAGTAATGGCAAATAATAAGCCACTTCCTGCTGTTGGGATGTCGTTTTGTACCAATCCAAAGAATAATGCGGCGATAAAACCGATAATACCGACGATGAGATTAAATACCCCAACGTCTTTCGATTCAACTTTGCCTTGTAACCAAATAGCATTGACAATCAGTACAAAACCGATGAAAAGCAGTGGTACGCCTATAAAGTGACCTGTCATAATAATAAACCCTTATATTTATGTTAATTTTTAGTTTAAATTTGATTTACAGCTTTATGGAATCTGTTTAAGTAAAGAGGAGCCTGACGCTATTTATCTCGAAGTTGAAGCCAATACAGAACAAGAGATGACGGTATCGTCGCGTTTTGTATTGAGTGAGATAAATGACATCAGCTCTATGACCGACGTTATGAACCGGATCTACAGTTGACTATTTCTTGATGAGAAATAGTTAAACTTGTGTTGTGTAAGCAGCCTTTTTTCATAAACTTAAAGTTCCTTAAATAAACCCAATTTCCTGTTTAACGAAACTTACAGAGTAAAACGCTGTCTACTTCCATGTATCTTAAAGCGCCCTAACAGAGTAATTGTACCTAGATAAAAATATGTGTTTTTTTTGCGACACAATCTTTGTCTGAAACCGAAGCTAGTCCTTTTCATATTGTTTAAATATACGTAATAACCCTTGTAAAGAGATCGCTTTCCGGAAAGGTACACACTGCGCTTACCTACCAAACCGACTAAAAACAAGGCTTTAACTACGCATACCGCTACATTCACCTCTTTATATGGTGTTGTTTTTTTGCCTAAAAATACACTATTTTGTATGTTTGATTAGGTCTTTAGGGCCTCAATATTGGTCATATCCCCTCAGTTTGCGCTCATAATTCTAGCTAAATCTCACTATTTTGCTAAAAGTAGCTTTAATGGTTGTGTTTTTACAACACAAAGTGGGTGGGCACGTGTTTAGTTGGAGAGATATTTATGTAAGTTGTTAATAATTAAGGTTTTATTTTTAGACTCTGTCTTGCTGGTGTTTGCGAGGTGTTGAGTCAAAAAGGCAATTTGATGTCGATAGTGTTGATTTAGTCCGTCGCTTTCTATTGTTGTTTTTATGCAACCATTTCAATAGGACAAGCCTCCCTTTAAGGATATTGTTTCAATGGTCATCGTAGTCGATAGACTTTTCCAACTTTGTTTTGTCCGCGCTGAGTTTATTTAAGGGCGATCTTATCGGGTATATTTTAGGTATCTACAGGGGGGGGCAGTGCGTAGTGTGTTGTTGACGCCGATTTTTATGTGATTGATGGGTTTAAGTAAACGATTAAGATAACAAACGGGCTCTACTTTGCTTTAAGTCGTGTTATTGCTGTGAGCTGTTGTATTTCACAACCTGTTAAGTCAATCAGGTAGCTGAGTCGTACCAGAGAGGACAGGTTCAATAAAAGCACCTCGGTTAACATAATTAACCGAGAGCTTCTATTAAGAAAGCGAATATGCGATTAAACTGCGGTCATTGAAATCGTGACGGGCGTTGAATTGGTGATATTGTCACTGACGGGACACCTGGCTTCTACGGCTTCTAGGAGTTGTGCAATTTTATCGGCGGGTGCATTGCTTTTAACTTGTATTTGGATTTCGATCTCGTGATAACCCGCACGCGCATTCATATCTGTACCGGCAAATTTGGAGGGGTCTAATTTACCGGTAACGTTGATTTCAGTTCCTGCCACGGGGATCCCCATTTCATTGGCAATGAAAAAAGTCATAAAATTCAAACAGCCCCCGTGGGCCGCGAGGATGAAATCTAACGGGCTGGGCGCACCATTTCTACCCCCTAGCGCTTCGGGTTCATCCATAAAAATTTTAAAGGCGTTAGATTCTGTCACACTTCGGGCCATAGATTCACCGATTGTTTTGACCGTGCCGACGTAGGATGTAGCCATGATTATCTCCTTGGGTATGTAAAAAATAAATAGGTATCAAATCTTGACACTACGCTGAAAAAAATGATCGATATATAGGTAATAATACATAGCCCACCGATTCATAAAAAATGTCGGATTATCAATAATCTATTTGGTTTTAATAAGGCATTAAGACTCTATCTCCATTAGTGTACAAGACGATGTTGTCTATATCGGGATAGTGAGCCTGACTTCCACCGTTCATCGTTTCGTTTATTTTTGCCCTTGAACTTTAAAACTCTGCCCCCATTTTGAGACTTTAGACAAATAAAGCCAGATGGAGGCAGTATTTCAATGACCGTTGATGCACATAAAGAAACTTTAGGTTTTCAGACTGAAGTCACCCAATTATTGGATCTGATGATCCACTCGCTCTACAGCAATAAAGAAATTTTTATGCGTGAGCTGATTTCTAACGCAGCAGATGCGTCTGATAAATTACGTTTCGAAGCACTTTCTGATGATGCACTGTATGAAGATGATGCGACGCTAAAAATCAAAGTCGCTTTTGACGAAAACGCGAAGACCATCACCATTACCGATAATGGTATTGGTATGAATCGCCAAGAAGTGATTGAGAATATCGGTACCATTGCGAACTCGGGTACCAAGAAATTCTTCGACAAAATGACCGGCGATCAATCCAAAGACTCACAATTGATTGGTCAGTTTGGTGTCGGTTTTTATTCGGCCTTTATTGTGGCTGACAAAGTCACATTGAAAACACGTCGAGCGGGACTAACAGCAGAACATGGCGTGGAATGGCAGTCGGAAGGCAAAGGTGAATTCACCATTGAAACGATAGAAAAACCAAGCCGTGGTACCGAAGTCACATTACATTTGCGTGAAGATCAGGCTGAGTTTTTGAACGGTTGGCGTTTAAGAAACTGTATCACCAAATATTCGGATCATATTGACTTGCCGATCATGATGGCGAAAGAGCCTGTACCGGATGAAGACGGTAAAATTGATGAAAGCGTTGTACTTGAAGATGAAACGGTGAATAAGGCTACGGCGTTATGGACCTTATCTAAAGGTGAAATCAGCGAGGAGCAATACCAAGAATTTTACAAACAAATTTCGCATGACTTCCAAGATCCATTAACGTGGAGTCACAATAAAGTTGAAGGAAAAACGGAATATACCTCTTTATTATATATTCCTTCAAAAGCGCCGTTTGATCTTTGGGATCGTGAACGTACACACGGCTTAAAACTGTATGTGAAACGGGTGTTCATCATGGAAGATGCTGAACAATTAATGCCACGTTACCTGCGTTTTATTCGGGGTGTGATTGATACCAATGATTTGCCATTAAATGTGTCGCGTGAAATCCTACAAGGTAGTAAAACCATTGATAGCATTCGGGCAGCCTCGGTCAAAAAAGTGCTCAGTGAATTAGCCAAAATGCAAAAAAATGATGCTGAGAAATACGCGACATTCTGGCAAGAGTTTGGCCAAGTGATCAAAGAAGGCCCTGGCGAAGACTTTGCTAATAAAGAAGCTTTGGCGAAACTGATGTTGTTCTCAAGTACAGAAACCGGTAGTCAAGAACAGACGGTATCGTTGGCTGATTATGTTAGCCGAATGAAAGACAAGCAAGATAAGATCTATTTCATTACCGCCGAAAGTTTTGCTGCTGCAAAAAATAGCCCCCATTTAGAAGTGTTCCGTAAGAAAGGCATTGAAGTTTTATTGCTCGCGGAGCGTGTCGATGAATGGTTGACTAATTCATTGACAGAGTTCGATGGCAAATCGCTTCAATCTGTAGCGAAAGGTGACCTCGATTTAGGTGAGCTGGCTGACGAAGAAGAGAAAAAAGCACAAGAGGAGACGGATAAAAACTTTGCTGATTTAGTCGAACGCATTAAAGCGAGCTTAGATGATAAGGTGAAAGAAGTGCGTATCACCCATCGTTTAACAGATTCGCCAGCATGTCTGGTTGTCGATGAGATGGATATGAGTGCGAATCTTGAACGTATGCTAAAAGCAGCGGGTCAACAAGTCGGTGGGACTAAGCCTATTTTTGAAATCAATCCAGAACATCCGATGGTGGTGCGCTTGAAAGATGAATCAGATGAAGGGCGCTTCGGTGATTGGTCATCGATCTTATTTGATCAAGCACTATTGGCCGAAGGTGGGCAATTGGAAGATCCAGCCAGTTACGTCAAACGCTTAAATACCTTGTTGTTACAAGTTGCTTAGTTGGAACGCATAATGATTCTGTGGTGATGTGGTGTTTGTATCACGTTATTGACTGAACCAGAAAGCAAACAATGCTGGTCATCGAAAGGTGACCAGCATTTTTTTTGACAAACTGTGCGCAAAAACATGGCGCTAACGACACGTTTTCAGTCAGGAGTGGAGGCTAAAGCGAGCACAGAAAAATCAGTACACTTTATTATATAAGGTATATGATATACCTTATATAATTGAATATGATTGATAATCGCCTGAAGGCTGACTGAAATGAGCAAGATGGTGTATCGATCTGGTTCGGCGATACAGGACACTTTACTTGTAAACGCTTAGTCCTAACACCAGTCTGGACTAAGCGCGAGATAAACCACCCTAAAGATAAGGTGGCGAGCTAGGGGACTAGGCGGGAGGTTTCAAGCATGAATACAAGCAATAATATATCAGCGACATTTTCATTCGAATCTCACTTTGTGGACATAAATGGCAGTAAACTACACTATGTGGACGAAGGCGAAGGGGATCCGATACTTTTTTTACATGGCAACGGTTGCTCGTCCTATATATGGCGTAACATCATTCCTCATGTCAGCCCGGTAGCGCGATGTATCGCCCTTGATTTGGTTGGGATGGGCAAGTCGGATAAACCTGATATTGCGTACCGCTTTGTGGATCATTACGCCTATGTAAAAGGATTTATTGAAGCCTTGGGCTTCAATAACCTTGTTCTAGTGCTTCACGATTGGGGGGCGGCATTGGGCTTTCACTATGCAATGAATTATCCCGAAAAAATTAAGGGGTTGGCGTTTACCGCCGATGCCATGTTTACCCCCATTGGCAGTTGGGATCAGTTTACTCAACAACAGAAAGCGCTTTTTCAAGCGTTCCGAACACCAGAAACGGGTTGGGACATGGTGGTTAATCAAAACCTGTTTATGGACAAGGTCATCCCTGGTGGCATAGTGCGTAAACTGTCGCAACAAGAGATGGATTGTTACCAAGCTCCTTTTTCCGATCCGGCTAGCCGCACACCGTTGTGGCGGTGGCCACAGGAGTTACCCATCGAAGGTGATCCCGCGGATGTGACCGAGATTGTTGAATGTTATGGCAGCAAACTGAAACAGTCCGATCTGCCCAAGCTATTACTACATGCCACACTGCCTCAGGACGTACGACCTGTACCCATGTCGGGCGTAATTGACGCCTCGTTGACCAATGCCAAGAAGCATCCAGCAGTCGACTGGTGTGCTGAGCATCTTAAAAACACAACGGCAGTGAATATTGGTATCGGTATTCATTACGTCCAAGAAGACGATCCACACCAGATCGGCCGAGCGCTAAGTCAGTGGCTTAGTACGTTGTAGCACTAATACGAGACCCGATTAGGAATGGCCGATGACTCGGCAACACTGCGTGTTAGGCTTGATGTGTAAGCAGGCCGTCATTGATGGAGCAGATAAGGTAAAATATTGGGCATGGCACGATATCCAGTATTTTTTTTTGGAAAAATTTATGAGTGAAAGTAGTGAGTATGGCGAAGCCTTGCCGTTCCAGTCTGATAATTTACAACGCTTTATTTTTGATAATGCCGAAATCCGCGGTGAGTGGGTGCATCTGCATGAAACATGGCAACAGGTGATATCTCGCCGTGCGTATCCAGAAGCGATACAAAACTTGTTGGGTCAAATGATGGCTGCAGCAGGCTTATTAGCCGCCACGGTTAAGATGGATGGCCGTTTAGTATTACAAATCAAATCGACAGGGCCTGTGAGTTTGATGATGGTCGAATGTACGAGCCAACATACTTTACGTGCGTTTGCACAATGGGATGAAGCGGAAATTGAAATTGCAACCGATGCGAGTCTAGCGGATCTCACCGGTGAAGGGACACTGGCGATCACGATTGAAGTGAATGGCGCGAACAAACCTTATCAAGGTATTGTCAGTTTAAATGGTGGTTCTATTGCGGAATTGCTAGAAACCTATTTTAGACAATCTGAGCAATTGGATACCCGGGTTTGGTTGGCAGCAAATGCCCAATCTGTGGCTGGTTTATTAATACAACAATTACCTTCAGCCGAGCAAAATAATGAGCAAGAAGAGGAGTCTTGGTCTCGGATCAGTCAATTGTCAGCGACGGTGACCGGTGCTGAATTATTGGATTTGGGGGCCGGCACCTTATTACATCGTTTATTTCATGAAGAAGAATGCCGCCTTTTGACGTCGACCGAATTGACGTTTTCGTGTAGCTGTTCGCGCCAACGTGTTGCCAATACGATTAGTTTATTGGGACAGCAAGACGCGATGGACTTGGTTGAAGAACAAGGTAATATTGAAGTGGCTTGTGAATTTTGCAATGAACACTATTATTTCGATAAAGCCGATGTCGTATTGATTTTTACAGAAGCGGGTATTAGTACGATTTTTGATTCCAAAACGTTACACTAGAGGACGTGTTGGTCGCTTAAGGGAGTTAATATGGCGCATATCATTATTATAGGTGCAAGTACGGGCGGATTGCCCTCTGCCTATGAGATACGTGCCTTGTTGGATGACAGTCATCAAGTGACCGTGGTGTCGGATACGCCGATTTTTCACTTTGTGCCAAGTAATCCTTGGATTGCGACGGGCTTTCGCAATCGATCAGACATTAGCCTAGAGATTGATCACTATTTGGCAGCCAAAAATATCGCGTTTTCAGCTGCTGGTGTCGTTGCCATACGGCCTGAACAAAACCAATTACGCTTGGGTGATGACACGGTTTTGGATTATGATTATTTGATTGTGGCCACGGGGCCAAAACTGGCTTTTGATGAAATCGAAGGCTTAGGGCCTGCGGGCTATACCGAGTCGATTTGTACGCTAGAGCATGCCGAACAAGCCCATGTCGCTTGGCAAGCCTTTATGCAAAATCCTGGACCCATTGTGGTGGGCGCTGTGCAAGGCGCATCGTGCTATGGCCCAGCTTATGAGTATGCCTTGATGATGAGCCATGCATTGCGTCAAGCGAAAATCCGTGATCAAGTACCGATGACCTTTGTGACGGCAGAACCCTATATTGGCCATTTGGGGATGGCGGGTGTTGGCGATTCAAAAGGGCTGATCGAGTCCGAGTTTCGAAAGCATGATATCAAGTGGATCACCAATGCTCGAATCACCGAAGTCGAGGATGGGATACTGCATGTTGAACAAGTGGACTCACAAGCAGAACTCGTTAAAATGCATGCTTTACCTTTTAATTACGCCATGATGTTACCGGCTTTTAAAGGCGTCGACTGTGTCGCTAATTTGGGTGGCGAAGTGGTTAATCAACGTGGTTTTTTAAACGTTGATCAATATCAACGCTCGCTCATTTATTCCAATATTTTTGGGGTTGGTGTTTGCATTGCGATTCCGCCGATAGAAGAAACGCCATTACCTGTCGGGGCACCCAAAACAGGGTATATGATTGAAAGCATGGCAACGGCCGCAGTACAGAACATCAAGGCTTATATTGATGGTCGCGAACCCGAGACGATTGCGACATGGAACGCGGTTTGTTTGGCCGATCTGGGTGGCACTGGCGCTGCCTTTATCGCGCTGCCTCAAATCCCACCACGCAATACAGCGTGGACGAAAAAAGGGAAATGGGTGCGTTGGGCTAAAATCGCTTACGAAAAATACTTTATTCACAAAGTGAAAGTGGGATCGCCAGAACCGGTCTATGAAAAATCGATACTAAAATTATTGGGCGTGAACAAAACGAAATAACAGATTTATTATATTGTTATTATATTGCTATTAAAAGAAACGCACATTGTGCCTAGAAAGGTGGAAATATGAGTGAAGATGGAATTTGGGATGATGGCGAATGGATAAGCTGGAGTGAAATAAATGGCTATCTGTATGAATCGCAACTTAAACCTGAATTTCCAGAGGCAGACATCAAGATAGTCAGCGTATTTGAAGAGTTAGTCGTCACGGCGACTGACTATAAAGAGTTAACGGGACGTTATCTACAGATTTGGGGTGAGCTCGGAGAACTGTACGCAGAGATAAAATATGGCTTGAATCGGCATCGACCTGGGTCGGTGGGCTCCGATGGCAAGCTCGGGAATGATTTCGTTGAAGTTAAAACCATCTCTCCAGAAAAAAATAATGAAATAGTCCAAGTCAAACGTTCTGGCAATTTCAATAAGTTACTTGTGGTTAAAATTAGCGAAAAATTTGATTTTGAATCGCGGCTAATCGATCGCAAAAAACTCAAAAAAGGCACGGGTAAGTATGCTAAAGCATCATGGAATGGAAGCACGGACTAGCACATAAGGTAGTTAATGGTGCGGGCAAACTGAGTTATCAATCGACAAGCAAGCCTTCTTTTTCCAGCGCTGCAATTAGGCCCTGTTATGTGGTGATGCTTGCTATAACCATATCTTGATATTAAGTGTGAATTGGGTCATGCCTCTCAACAATAAAACCTAATCTAGGTAAATTAAAAATTTATGTGAGCCATATTCCAAATATGCCAATAAGTTGTGTAAGTGTTTGATTAGGCTCTCTTCTATCTGTACAATCTGCAACTTATACAATGTTACTTAAGCTAATAATAAGTCGTTAAGACGGCGTAGATTTTTCTTTTAAAGAAGGCAAAATGATAACGAAAAATGGGACTCAACAGCGTATCACAGCCGTAATACTGACGGGCGGATCGGGTTCAAGAATGCAACGTGAAGGCGTGCCAAAGCAATTTATTGAAATTATTGGGAAACCAATTTTCATTCATTGTTTGGAAATCTATCAGAATATGTCTCTTGTTGATGAAATCGTGCTAGTGATTGATGAAAAATATAGACCTCTTTATAACGAAGAATTAAAAAAATACCCTACCCCGAAGTTGAAACAAATTGTTTCCGGTGGAAAGTATCGTCACGAATCGGTGCAAAATGGTGTAAATGCAGTATCGCATGACGAAGGGTTGATTATCATTCAAAACGGCGTGAATCCAACGACATCACCAGAAACCATTAAGTTGTGTATCAATAGGGCGACCACGTTTCCAGCAGTGTCTGCCTATGTACCCGCATTCCATGCCGTCTTTCTAAGTAATGAGGACGATACCTTAGACAAAGTCTATGATCGTAAAATGCTCAGTTATACCGTTGATCCTCAGGTGTATGACACTTCAGTGATTAAGGAGGCGTTAAGCGAAGTCGGCGCATCAGAAAAAGATTTGCCCATCGTGGAGTTAGTGAAGGAAGCTGGTCATCAGGTCTCGTTGATTTTGTCAGATATGTCCAACCATAAAATAACCAATAGTCATGATCTCGCTTATGTCAGTGATGTCTTAAGAACGCGCCGCCAAGTACATGAAAACATATAGCTGCTGTCGTTAGAATGATTGTTCGAAAAATAAAAGGACTTGTTCGAAAAATCGATAATAGCCTGATGAAGCGGTTGAGACGACGACGCTATATCGTCTTTAATGGTTCTTGTGCGATGAACTTTATTAATTTTCAGCCGATTTATGACCGACTAGTACAAGATGAGAATGTTGTTGTTTATGTCATGAATAGTGCAAATGATGACAATTTTTATACTCAATTTGGCATTCCATCAGAACAATTTCTTTCTCAAAAAGCAGCCGTATGGAAAAAGTGGGATCTTTATGTGGCGACAGACTTTTATCATGTTCGCTTCAAGCGAAAATTGAAAAGTATCTTTATTAGTCATGGCGTCAGCCAAAAAAAGAATTTTGATAACGATAAAGCGTTTCTTAGTGGTAACAAGTTGCTCAAATTCGACAAGATCTTTTTTTCTTCTCAACAATTATATGATGATTTTCTGTTCGAGTTGGAAACCGAAGCCAGTCGACGAGCGGTATTATGCGGTTACCCACGACTCGATTATTTAGTGCAAACGTCAGCGGATAAGACCGATGTGCGTCGAGAATTAGGTATTAACGATCAGCGCCCAATCATTATGTTCGCACCGACTTGGGGAGAATATGCTGCATTAAATGCATTTGGAGAGGAAATTATCCAAGCACTGTCAGAACTTGACGCACATATTATTTTGAAATTTCATGACCATGCATTTAGTGATAAAGCGGTGAGAAAGAACAGAGTTGACTGGGCCCAACAACTTGAAGCTTATAAAAATGTGTCGAATGTCTATGTTATCCGGGACCGCGACAGTTACCCTTACATGAAAGCCTCCGATCTGATGGTGGCAGATTATGGTTCTATTGTGTTGGAATATCAGCTATTAAATAAACCGATAGTGTTTTTTAGCATAGAAAAGCATAACAATAGCGTTGTTAGTAATAAGGCGCTGTTGTCTTTATTAGAGCGCGCTTGTGTCACGATTTCTCAACCTTCTGACTTGAAAAGTGCGGTTAAGACTGGACTTGAAAAACCAGAACATGCTCGTAACCACTTTAAAACCGAATTGTGCGAACAATACTTTCTTAATGTCGGCCAAGCCACTGCTATAGCCGTTGATAATATTAATCTGTTATTAGAAGAGGTATAAGCACCGGATATGTTTATATTAAGGTGATTGCAATAGCCTAAGCCTAGAGCGATATCTAAGCCAATTGGTGTGATTAAGCAACAATAAACTTGTTTTCTTAATGACAGTTTTGATTGAGCCCCAATTCTTTTTGTTTTTTCTTTGTTAAACCCAAAGAGACGAGGCGATGAGAATCTAATAGATATTCTTTGAGTTCTTCGTCTGATATATCCGGTTCTTGGTGTTTTTGTAGCCATTTGAAACCGCGAGAAGCAAGGTAAGGCGCGGGTCTAAAGCCCGGTTCGTCTTTTAAAATATCGAAGTTTAGCGCCGAAGTTTTAAAGGTAAACGCTGGTTTATTGCCTTTTTCCCAGCCACCGATGGCAAACACTTTGCCGCCCACCTTCCAAACATGTGAGCCACCCCATTGAATGACGTAGGTTGTCGCGGGTAACGAGCGGCAAAAGTCATTGTATTCATCATAGGTCATCTTAGGCCTGCGCTATTGATATTTTAGTCATTTAGTCAGTAAGGATACTTTACTCGATGAAAGCCTCGTGTCTTTACCAGATTTATGATGAAGTCTGGTTTGTACAGCAGTCTTTAGTCTTTAAGTCGGTCTTGTGTTTCTCTGCGGGCGTTTAAGACGAATAATATCTTTTGATGATTATTAATGCATTTATATTTCAGTTAGGTATAGTTTTAGGCCATAGGATTGTGTTGCTAGACTTATAAAGACGGACGAATAATGACATGCTTAAAGTGGTATATAGTAATGATATGGTGCAGTTGGCATCAAGGCTAGCAGAGCAACAACAATCGACACCATTGCCGCCACTAGAAGCGGAGACTATTATTGTTCAGAGTAATGAGTTGTCGCGTTGGTTGTCGTTGTATCTAGCCACACAGCATGGTATTGCGAGCCATATCGATTTTCCTTACCCCTCTGCTTATATCTGGGCTTTATTTCGGCGCGTGTTGCCAGATATTCCAAAAGAATCGGCCTTTGGTAAAGAGGCGATGGCATGGCAAATTTTCGATTTATTACCTAGGTGTGCCCCACAAGCCGACTTTGAAGTCGTGGCCACGTATTTGGGGCCACAAGACGATCCGGTGAAGCGTTATGGTTTAGCCCATCGTATCGCCGATAGTTTTGACCAATATTTGATGTATCGTCCGGATTGGATCAAAGCATGGGAGAATGAATCTGGTACTTTGCCACATTGGCAAGCCAAGCTATGGAAGCTGTTAACAGCTAAAGTGTCACAACCTGCTCTACATCGCGCGAATCTATTAGATCAGTTAACGGACTATTTGCGTCAATGTAGGCAACGCCCTGTTGGCTTGCCACGACGGTTAGCTATTTTTGGTGTTTCGGCCTTGCCACCAGTGTATTTAGAACTGTATACGTTAATGGCCAAATTTTGCGATATCACCTTGTATTTTTTATCGCCAAGCGAAGGCTACTGGGGGGATTTGTTAGACCCTAAACGTCAGCATCAACAAGCGCTTAAAACGGGTGAAGCGTTGGATTATTCAGCAACGGGCCATCCATTATTGGCAAGTTTAGGCAAGCAGGGTCAAGAGTTTTTCGAGCAAATACAAGCCTGTGAGCATGAATCTGAATCATGGTTCGCAATACCCGATAAGCCACACCTATTAGGTTATTTACAACGTGATATTTATGAATTGTATGACCCTAAATTCTCAGGGCAAAAGCAAGCGATTGCTGAAGATGATGATTCTATCCAATGTCATGCTTGTCATAGTGCCTTACGTGAGATTGAGGTATTGCATGATCAGTTATTGGCGTTATTTGAGCGTCACCCTGAATTAGCACCGACCGATGTGGTGGTGATGACGCCGGATATTGATGTCTATGCGGGGGCGATCGATGCGGTATTTGGCTGTGCACCTAAACCGCAGTTCATTCCGTATGGTATTTCAGGAGGAGGTGGTCAGCAACAAAGTCCGGTATTATCGGCTTTTAATCAATTATTGGCGTTGCCAGAGTCGCGTTTTGAAGTAGATAGTATTGTCGATTTATTGGCATGTCAGGCGATACAAAACCGATTTTCTCTTGATCAACTGGCGCTGGATCGTATACGGCAATGGTGTCGAGACACTAAGATACATTGGGCGCTATCGGCTGAAGATAAAGCGGCGATGGGGTTGCCTGCAAACGAAGCCCATAGTTGGCGAGCCGGCCTTGATCGCTTGTTATTGGGCTATGCCATGCCATTATCTAATGATGATGGTCAATGGACTTTGTTTGATGACAAACTGGGATTTGACGGGATCAGTGGTGACGGTGCCAATACGATGGCACAGTTGTGCGCCTTTGTAGATTGTTTGGATCGGTTTAGACAGAGTTTAAAGCGGCCGCGGACGGCAAAACACTGGCAGCAGCAATTATTGCTATTATGCGATGCTTTTTTCTCCGTGGACCATGAGAGTCAGCAAGATCAGGCCGAGCTGCTCAATATCAGCAAAACCTTGGATAATTTTGTTGAATCGACAACGTTGGCGGATTTTGAGCAGGCGATGTCAATTGAGTTAGTACGTGAGTGGTTGAAAGGCCATTTGAGTGCAGAGCAAACTGAAGCTCGCTTTATGGGCCATGGCGTAACGTTTTGCGGCATGGTACCGATGCGTAGCATCCCTTTTGATGTCGTCTGTTTGATTGGTATGAATGACGATAGTTACCCCCGCCGACAGCCAAAACAAGGCTTTGATTTACTGTCGAGTGATTTTAGGCAAGGTGATCGATCTCGACGAGATGATGATCGCTATTTGTTTTTAGAAGCGATTTTATCGGCAGGGCAACATTTATATATCAGTTATGTCGGTGCGAGCATTGTTGATAACACGCCCATTCCACCGTCGGTCTTGGTCAGTGATGTGCGCGATGTGTTGCACCAAGGCTTTAGGATGGTCGATGGCAGGGATATTTGGCAACAAGTGTCAACCATGCATCCACTTCAAGCGTTTAGTCGGCGTTATTTTGATCAAACAGCCAACGTTGTGGGGAATTTATGGAGTTATCAAGCGGCTTATTGTCCGCCAACTAAGCTGACAAATACCAAACCCACACTGTGGTTTGAACACGCACTGGCAGAGCCCGATACATCATGGCGACAATTGAGTTTAAACCAGTTAATTCAGTTTTATCGCCATCCGGGCCGTTATTTATTACAACAACGCTTAGGTTTAACGTTGGAAGCGGATGACGAACAATTGGACCCACGAGAGCCTTTTTCCATCGATGGTTTGACAGGCTGGCAGTTACGTCAACAGTTGTTGTCCCATCGTCTGCAAGGAGAGTCCTTGGCCTCAGCATTGCCGCTGATTACCGCTAGCGGAATTTTACCTCAGGGGGAGGTAGGCCAGCAGTTATTCCGCGACCAAGTCGATAAAGTGGATGCTTTTGCGGAGGCCTTGCTGGTGGATTATCCAGAACAATTTGTGGATCCGGTTTCGTTCGAGTTATCGCTGGCAGATTTCACCTTATTGGGCCAATTGGAAGGCTGTAGCCACCAAGGGTTATTTCATTACCGTCTTGCTAAAGCCAAAGGCGGCGAGTTGCTCGCAATTTGGTGTCGTCATTTGGTATTGAATTGTGTAAAACCCAAAGGTGTGGGTTGTGAAAGCCGTTGGATCACAGAAGATAACGATATGCGTTTCATGCCTGTTGAGGAGCCAGAAGCATTATTAACCGAGCTATTAAGGTATTACTGGCAAGGTTGTCAGCAACCTTTGCCTTTATTTGCCAATACCAGTTTTGCTTATGCCAAAGTGGTGTTAGCTGGCGGCAAAGCGAACCCCGACAATGCCATGAGGGCAGCATGGGAAGGTAATCAATACCAATCTGGCGAAGCGGACGATTTGTATTATCAACAACTCTATCAACATGCTCCGTTAGATGAGGAGTTTAAAGCATTGGCATTGGCAATTTATCAACCGATTCATGCGCATTTGGGGTCGGGTAAATGGTAAAGAAATTTAATGCTGCTAAGGTGACACTGACCGATCTTAATTTAATTGAGGCCAGTGCAGGGACGGGTAAAACCTATACTTTAGCCGAGCTGTATTGTCGTTTACTACTAGAAAGAGATCTGACAGTGGATCAAGTTTTAGTGGTGACCTATACCCGTGCCGCAACCGAGGAGTTGCGTGAGCGTTTACGCCAGAAATTAGTTGATGCTCGAGATGGTTTACTGGTGAAAGAGGAACAAGTATCACCAGCTTGTCAAAAGCTTAATTTAGCAATTCAAAGCTTTGATGAAGCGGCCATTTTCACGATACATGGCTTTTGCCAACGAGTATTGAGTGACTTTGCATTTGAAAGTGGTTTGGCCTTTGATGTCGCATTGGTGGGCGATGATCAAGCCCTATTACAATCAGCAGTGGATGATTTCTGGCGACGACATATTACAACGGCGGATCATACTTTAGTGCGCTATTTGTTAGCTAAAGGTGAAAGTCCTGACCGTTTATTACAATCAATTAGACCGTTACTGGGTAAACCTTATTGTCATTATTTGCCTATCCCTGAGTTGGATGCTGCACAGTATTATCAGCAAGCGCAGACGCAATTTGAAAAGCTGAAAGTGCTATGGGCGACAGAACACGAAGCTGTGATTGCTACCTTACAGAATAAAACCTTATTGAATGGCAATATGTACCGTACTACTAGTGTTGAAAGGTGGTTATTGTCGTTGACTGAGCTGTTATCACAGGAAAACGTGCCACTGACCTTCTTTGCTGATTTTGACCGTTTTACGCCGATCAGACTACAAGCTGCGATTAAAGGCGATCAGCCGCTACCCAAGTTACAGTTTTGGCTTGCCAGTGAACAGTTTTTGGACGTCATTAACCAACTGAAAACGGCGCAAGCTGTGCAATATCAACAGTTGCGATATCAATTATTGCAAGAACTACATAGCACGGTGAAAAAGCAAAAACAGCAACAACAACTGCAATCTTATGATGATTTGTTATTGAACTTACAACAAGCATTGGACGGGGAGGGAGGTGATTGGCTGGTGAAACGATTACGTCAACAATATCCTGCGGCCTTGATTGATGAATTTCAAGATACCGATCCGGTGCAGTACGCCAGTTTTAGTCGTATATATGTTGATAGTGGTCTGCCCGTATTTTTAGTTGGCGATCCTAAGCAAGCGATTTATAGTTTCCGAGGTGCCGATATTTTCACCTATTTAGCAGCAAAATCGTCAGTACAAACGCAATATACCCATACTTTAGATACGAATTGGCGGTCGCACCCTGACCTTGTTCAAGCGGTAAATAATCTCTGGAAGCGTCAAGTAAACCCGTTTCTTTATGAGTCGATTCCGTTTGTTGCGGTGAAGGCTGCGCGTAAGAAACAGCAGGTTTTAGCCACCGGAGGAGCCCATAATGCCTTGCAATTTTTGTGGGCAGATAGTGCGAAACCGTTAACTAAACAAGATATGACTGCGAGGGCATCTGCTGTCACTGCCGATGAAATTGCACGGTTATTGAACCAAGCCGATACGGGAGATGCGACGCTGTTAGATGACAAGTCGCAACAAGTCACGGCTGTTTCTGGTGGCGATATTGCGGTATTAGTGCGTAATCATCGGCAAGCACATGCGATCCAACAATGTTTGCAACAGCGAAGCATTAACAGTGTGCAACAGGGACGGGATAATGTATTTGCTAGCCGTGAAGCATTGATGTTGTCACGGGTATTGCAAGCCATGGCTGAGCCACAAAATCCACAACGTATCACATCGGCTTTAGCGACCGATCTTTGGGGCTTAAGCGCCATCGAACTTGATGCTTTGCAACAAGATGAGCCACAGTGGGCTAATCAATTAGACTTGTTTTATGAATTACATCAACTTTGGTTGAAATATGGCTTTATTCGGGCCTTTCGCCACTTATTGAATACGATCTCTGGTCAGCAACAACTATTAAGTCTCCCTGATGGTGAACGTAAATTGACCAATCTATTACATTTGTCTGAGTTAATTCAAGCGCAATGTCACCAGCATCATGCGGGGATCGAAACGGTATTACAGTGGTTTAAAACCCGAATGCAATCAATTGATCCCAATGACGAAACAGGTCAATTGCGTCTGGAGAGCGATGAACAGTTAGTTAAAATCATCACGATTCATAAAAGTAAGGGATTGGAATATCCAATCGTGTTTTGTCCCTTCTTATGGGATAGCAACCTACGATCGGCGAACCAAGATGTGATTAGTTTTCATGCGCCGAATGATCATTATCGTACTCATGTGGCCTTTTCGGAGCCAGCATTAAGTCAAGCCGCAGAAGCCATCACGATAGAAGAACGCGCAGAAGATCTGCGGTTATTGTATGTGGCTTTGACGCGAGCGCGCGAGCGGTGCGTCATTTGTTGGGGCCATGTTAAAGCAGCCAAAGACAGCGCTTTATTTAGCTTGCTACATCCCGATACTGATGCGCTAGACAATGACAAGATGTTGACTGATTTAATGCAATTAGCAGCATTGAGCGAAGGCACTATTACTGTCAGCCACTTGGACGAGACAGCAACGGTTGTCTATCAAGGGCAGGATAAACCCCAAGATCTGCTGAGCGCGAGGGTTTTTGAAGGCTTTATCCATCAGCCATGGCGGATTGGGAGTTTTAGTGCGCTAACGCAGGGACATGATCAAGATGCGGAAATGCCAGATTATGATGCACAGGCGGCTAATGAGGCTGGTGCAAACCTAGAGCTGAATACGACCGCGCGTGACCGTTTTAGCTTTCCACGTGGTGCCCAAGCTGGTACGTGTCTGCATGCTATTTTTGAAGTTTTGGACTTTGCCAGTGGTGATAACACTGCGATTCAGGCCTTGGTAAATCGGACCTTATTACAATATGGTTTTGATGAGCAATGGACAGCAATTGTCTGTCAATGGTTAAGTGAGGTGTTAATGACGCCGTTGGAACAACATGTTGATGACCGTCCAGTAAGGTTGGCAGATTTATCACAAGGGCAACGGCTAGATGAATTGGCCTTTTATTTCCCGGTAGCGGGTCTGACGGTTAGGCGTTTACAAAAAGCATTATTACCTTTAATAGCCGCAGAGTCTCCCTTAGCGACAGTGGTTTCTCAACTTAGCTTTTCGAGCTTAACCGGATTTATGAAAGGCTTTATCGATTTGGTATTTGAACATCAAGGTCGATTTTATATTGTCGATTATAAGTCTAATTGGTTGGGTGACAGTGAGGTGGCGTATCAACCTGTGTCTCTCGAGCAAGCCATGATCAGTCATGATTACCCCTTACAGTATTTGATTTATAGTTTGGCCTTGCACCGATATTTAAAATTGCGCCTACCTGCTTATGAGCCTGAACTGCACTTGGGGGGCAGTTATTACCTATTTATTCGAGGTATGAAACCGGAATGGCAACAATCTGGGGTGTTTTTTGATAGGCCTAGTGTTGATGTACTTGATGCTCTAGATCGATGTTTACAAGGTGTTCTAGATGACTGAGGTGGAGAGAAAAGCCGTTATTGTACTTTGGCTAAGGCAAGCTGCGTTTAGTGAATTGGCTTGTCAGTTTGCCAAGTTTATTGAACGACAAGATAAGAATGGTGATGATTTACTGGTGTTGACGGCCGCCTTATTAAGCGAGGCGGTATCACAAGGTCATGTGTGCTTAAACTTGGCCCAAGTCGGACAGTTAGGTAACGACTTAGATGATGTGTTGCCACAACATGTTGATGAGTGGGTGACTCGGTTAAGGCAAAGTCATTTAATCGGACAACCGGGTGAGCTTACGCCATTAGTGCTGACCGAATCGGGTTTGTTATATTTGTATCGTTATTGGCAGGATGAACAACACGTTGCGGCTTTGATTCAACAACGATTGCAAACGATGCCAATTTTGAACCCAAAGCAACTGCAGCAAGATTTCACGGATTGGCCAAGTTTACAATTAGGTTTAGATTGGCAAAAAGTGGCGGTGCTGATGGCGTTAACGCGACAGTTCAGCGTGATATCTGGTGGGCCAGGTACCGGTAAAACGACCATTGTCTTACGGTTATTACAGCTTTTTTTGAACCAAGATAGTACCCTTCGGATCGCTTTAGCTGCGCCGACAGGTAAAGCGGCAGCGCGACTGCAACAAGCAATTTCTGAGGGCGGCTCGCCAACAATACAGGCTATTGAAGCCAAAACCTTGCATCGTTTATTGGGCATTACCACGCAGCGTGAGCAAGGGGTGTATAGCGCAGAACGACCTTTGGCTATTGATGTGTTGGTTGTGGATGAAGCGTCGATGATTGACATTAGTATGATGGCGAAATTACTCAAAGCTTTACCTAAGTCAGCACGGTTAATTTTATTAGGGGATAGTCAGCAATTAGCGTCGGTAGAATCAGGTGCCGTGTTGGCAAGTTTATGTCGTGATGAAGCCACTTTTTCAGCAAAGTTTAGAGAGCAAGTTGTTACGCTGACAGGCCAGGCTTTACCCAGTGCGGCAGGACCATCGCTATTAATCGATAGTGTGGTGTTGCTACAACATAGTTATCGCTTTGATGGACAAAGCCAGATAGGCCAGATGGCACAAGCTATACAAGCAGGGAATGCGGATCAGTTTGTTGCTGTTTTGAAATCATCAATTGAGACTGTTTGGTGGCGGCAAATGGCGCAAATAACGATTCAACAGCAAGTAATGACCTTGTATCAAGCATTTTTTGAGGCGATAACCCATCAACAACCTGCGCTGCAGTGTTTGCAATTATTTGAACAAAGTCGGGTGTTATGTGCCTTAAAGCGAGGCCCTGAGTCTGTGGATTCAGTGAATTATTTAATTGAGCGAGCCTTGGCAAAACAGGCGTGGCGGACACACCACAGTTTTTACTATGGTCGACCTATCATGGTGACGCAAAATGATTACCGCCAAGGTTTATTCAATGGTGATACCGGGCTGATATTACACGATGAGCAAGGCGAATTAGCAGCATGTTTTGTCGACAATGGGACGTTAAGTTGGGTGGCTTTAAATCGATTGCCTGCACATGAAACGGCTTATGCGATGACAGTGCATAAAAGTCAAGGTTCAGAGTTTGATAAAGTGTGTATTGTATTACCAGAACAATCGACACCATTGTTGACGAGAGAGCTGTTATATACAGCGATAACACGAGCCAAGCAGCAGGTGAGTTTGATCGCGACAGAAGGCATGTTGAGGTATGCTGTTTCAACGCAGCATCAACGTGAAATGGGGTTGGTGTTAGAGCCAGCATAAAGCATAAGGAGTCCAATCTATCATGGCATATTATTTTGTACAGCATGGTAAAGCTTTGAGCAAAGATGAGGATCCGCAGCGACCTTTGTCAACGGAGGGTGGGCTCGCTGTTGTTAACATGGCGAAGTATTTGAAAAGTCATGGGGTTGCGGTAAATGCCATTTTCCATAGCGGTAAAACCCGAGCACAACAGACAGCAGCTGTGTTTGCTGAACAACTATCGGTAGAAAAGGTGCAGGTCCTATCAGGCATGAATCCAACCGATGATGTCACTACTTTTGCTTCGACTATACAAGATAATGACGGCATGTATATTGGACACCTGCCACATATTGGTAAATTAGTATCGTATTTGATAACGGGTGATGAAAATGCGGCTGTGGTGAAATTTAGCTATGCGGCTATTGTCTGTGTTAAACAGGTGGAATCAGAGTTTTATATTGACTGGGTTCTTTCTCCAGCAATATGCTAATTTACGCGTGTTTTTAAATAATCATTGTGAATCATAAAGGATAAATAGATGGATCGTAGACATTTTATACAATCAGCAGCGCTTGGCGTGACGGTCAGTGCTATGTTACCGAGTGCGGTCATGGCAGGAGAAAAGACACATAGCGATGCGCCCAAAGTGGGTGCGGGTGGTTTGTTTTATACCAAAGATGCCCCAGGACGTTGGAGCGAGAAAGTTGCAGGCCATTTACCCAGCATTGAGTTGGTTTCTGGTGGCGAAGGTCTGACTGTTAAAGTGTTGACTGGCCATGAAATGAAAGGCTACGAGCATTACATCGTCAAACATATGCTATTGAATGCACATTTTGAATTTATTGCTGAGAAAATGTTTGATCCGATGAAAGATAATATCCCGATGTCTGAGTTTGCATTAGCTGATTATTCTGGTCGTTTGCATGTCGTCAGCATGTGTAATAAACATGACGTCTGGCTTAACCATATTGATATCTAGATTTCTAGCACACTAAGTTAGCGACGGCTCGCTTAGTGTGCACGCAATATCATTGAATAACATGGTGAGCTGTTCTTTTGGCCCCAGCTTTTCAATCCAAGCGTGTGGAATGCCTTTATCTTCGCCGATACCATAAATATTACCTAGCACAGCACCAAGCAATATCGCACGGCCACAACTGTCGCCTCCGGCATAGATGTTGTGTCTAATGGCTTCTATAAAACTATTTTGTTGGCTCAAATTATGAATCACACTGGGTATACCGAATTCTAACTGACAACTCATACCGAGTTGCTTGGTGACGTCGGCCGTTGTTTTATTTTGTAACTGTAAGGCTTGGTCGATTAATGTGCGTATTTCGGGTGACGCTGCTTGATGGGCAGCATCAATCACGCTCGGGATATCCTGTGTGAGGATGGCCGCTTCGAGCATTTTGCTGGCGACTTGCCCGAAGGTGACTGCCCGATCGTTATTGTTCGTGACGCGAACAGCAGATTCGGTGAGTTGGGCTAACTGGTTGTCACCAGCATAGAAAGCGAGCAGCGCGGGGAGTTTTGCTATGGCAGGTAGTTGTTCATCATCCGCGCCGTGATAGCCACTTAATGGCGCTAAAGCCTTATATAGTGCAAGCGCATAGGCAAGTTGCCGATTATCAAGGTTAGCGTGTTTGAGACTGGATCTATCTTGACCTTGTTTGACGCTATTGGTGACTAGAGAGCGTATTCTTTGTTTTTGTTCCTCGCTACCGTCAAATGTAATGGCATTAGCCTGCGCTATCGCTTGGCGCTGTGCCGCTGCAATATTGTCTAATGTGTCTCGTGTCGGTCGGTCAATATAGCCAATATACTCGCCGCCATAACCAAAGTATTGGCAGAATAAGTCTTGGTAATGTGACTGGTTATATCGACCTGCGTTGCTAACGAGCGCGCGGAGTAGTATGAGGGTTTGCTCACCATAATGTGACAGGTCTCCAACCGTTTTTCGGTCATGGGCAAAGTAACTTAAGACGCCTTCATAATCGGCTTTGCTTGGGCGATGAAATTCTGGGGATACTGGTGTCAGATCATGGATACGCTTCTGGTCATAAATCCAATGACAACCTAATGATGCTGCATCTGCGGTTAATGCGCCGAGGATAGTATATTGGCATTGCTCTACTTTATGACGTTGAATCATGGTTATGTCTACCCAATCAGCGGCGTAGTGGACGACGCTAAATGAAACCACGCCCAGTCAACATGACCAGGCGCGAGTATGTTGTCACTGTTTAGATAATATCAGCTGGTGGGGTAGGCGTGGTAATTTGATCGATATCCAGATTGAAGTTGAGTGTGGCCAAAGCGTTGTCGCCATCGCTGTCAGTGATACTGAGGTTGGCGGTTATTTCGACATCCGTATCATTATTACCTGTCCCAGTATTGCTACTGTTGACAGGCGCGAAAAGGTGTATCTCAGTATTCGCATCTAAAATGCCTTCAATCGATAAGACATCACCGTCTTCGGTTGAACCGACGATGAGGTCGTTATGGCCATCATTATCTGTATCCCTAGCTTCGAAAATGACGTTTTTGCCATTCGAGGTCAAAGTGCCTTCTATCGTCACGTCGTCTAGGGTGAAGTCAATAACCCCAGGACCATCGGCGCCAAATGAGGCTTTATTTAGGCTGTCACCCGTTGTAGTGACAGCGGTCCAATCGACGTTAACATTGACATCATTGTAATCTCCATCACCACTGACGATGGGAAGGTCTTCCCAGTTTTGATTGCCTAGCAGTGCATTATCTTGGACATGATCTTCATTGTCTTTATTCAAACTTGCATTGTCGAATAAGACCGGAGACCCGTTGCCAATCAATGGTTGACCGGCATCAAAAGCCGTCCACTCACCATTGACTAACTGGAATGTAACTTCGGTATTGTCTGTAAGTGATGGGTTTCTACCATCACCATTTGGGATAATGAAGAAGCCAACTTGATCTGGCGTGAATTCACCCGATACGGTGATAGAGGTGGCATCGGCATGTTTTACATTGTCCCAGATAACGACCCCCGTTGTTGGAAGACCAGCGGCATCTTTAATATAATAGCCATAACTACTATTGTAGCCAGCAGAACTCACTTCATCGTGGTTTGTGACAGTGAAGGAATAAGCAATATTCTCGAAATCATGATCAATGACAACAATGGGAGTATCGTCATCGACATTGATTCGGACTCGACTACTAGCGGTATCGCCATCATTGTCGGTAACTTGATAGCTAACAATGAAGGTTTGATTATTTTCGTCATTACCAATCGCATGAGAGATAGGTGCCAATTGGGTAACGGTGTAATCGCCGGAGCTAGTATCCGATAACGTCATTTGAACAACATTGCTACCATTTTGAGAGATCGTTAGAACCGTACCATCGCCATTAAGTGAGTAGATAAAACCAGTCGGGGCGCCGGTGTCGAGTAAAAGTAGGGTGCCTTCGCCATCGGCGCCATAACGATGGGTTAAAGTGCCGCTTGCATTTTGCATATCAACATCATCGCCTGTCCCACCGGCATTGCCGCCAGTTAAGGCGTCGTCATCGAGGCTGATGGTGCTGTTACGTCCTCCAATGGACGGCACATCATCAATGACGTTGATGGTAATGGTGCCGGTTGTTGTGTTGCCAGTGGCATCGGTTGCAGTGTAATTGAAGGTTTCAACACCATTGACGGTATTGGTCCCTGGGTTTGCACCGGAATTGACAGGTGAAGTCAA
>JAIBDY010000007.1 GCA_024685995.1 Piscirickettsiaceae bacterium
GGAGAGATCGTTGACTTGTTTTCAGGAGCACGTATATGTGTCCGTCTAATTTCATCATCTAGATTAATTTTCATTACAGATTCCTTTCTTAAAATAAAATTCAAATAATATCAGGTGTAAAGGTTCATCACTCATCGGGGACTCTTCATTCTTTACTTTCCCCCCGTCTAGATGGGGTTATTAACTCAGCTTTTCTTCTATATACACGATCGGTAATGATTGAAGAAGAGTGGCCTAACAATTTTTGTGCTTGTTCCAGTTCATTGTCAGAAGCAACCTTCGCTCTCAGATCATGTTCTGTAAACCGCTCTTTAAGATCAGTTTCTTCTAATGCTTTTGCCATGAACCTTTGCCAGACACTATCAAAAGAATTCGACCGGCCATTTTCGTTCATATAACACTTGCCTTTTTTATGCAAAACAACCATTCAGACTCTATCTCCTTATTAAGATTTTTTATGTTTTCCACTGCAGCTCTCAGCCCACCTATCCATAGGTAAATCACCTTTTTACCTGTCGTCGCTTGGGTTTTACGGGGAGTAACTTTTGAATTCCTTCCGGCAGTAGGCCTACATGGCGAATATAGAGCATGTCTCCCCTTCTCAAACCTAGGAGTAGCTTCAACTGCACGTAAGCCTTAATAAACGGGGATGCAACGGTTAGTGCTGACTCAACTTCCCAATCTTCTAGATAACGTCTGCGCGGGGGCGTAGCTATCTTCTTGACTTTGACTATTATTGGATTGGCTTCCGCCAATCCTCATTCTATAGCTTTGCTATATACAGTAACCGTCACATGAGTCTGCAGGATTAAGTTTTTTTCGTATCCTTAATTTATCGAATTAAGCTAGCAGGCAACGCCATAAATTCGCCATTGTCTGTACGTTAGATAATTGATATGCTGATAATAAATTAGATTCTCCAGCCTTAAGGTAAGGAGACAAAAATATAATCTATCCATACTTCAGGAGTAACAACTCATGGGTAATGTATTAGTTTTTATTATCTTATTTATCGTAGTACCACTCTGTATCTGGCAAATCTACCGAACTAGATCGACTTCCTTAACCCCAAGATCTCATAAAAACACGGCCTCCTTTCACTGCGTTTCAATTGCGCCGTGCCCAAATGCCTGTTTAGGGGCTAAGAGGTTAAAAGGACAGCACTTTCTAGCCAGTGAAGTCAGCCAATTACCTTTACGTGGCTGTAACGCCAAAACATGTACATGCACTTATATGCATTATGATGATCGTCGTCAAGGCGAAGAGCGGCGTTATCCCAGTGGCATTATGAATAGTATCTTTGCAAGTAATGAGCAACGGATTTCCACTGGTGACCGGCGCCAATAAAGTCAGATAGTGCGTGCACTCTCAATGGCCAGTCGTCATCAAATAGGACATTCTTCGTTAGATTAACAACCAGTTGCTCTTGGTTATTTATTCTGCTCCCAAAAACTCAATACGCCTGCACCCCGTACTTCAATAATAATCGAGGGAGTATGTCATCTAAATTTTGCACATCAGCATCTTGTAACTCTATGAGATTAAAACCATACTTCATATAGATATCTTTTTTCACCTTTTTGCGAGCAAGATATTTGGGCTCGTTTTCATATCCCCAATATTCGATATAAACCTTTCCTGTGGGTATATAAAAATCACAATAAACATCTTCCTCGACTGGCAATTTCCGTTCGTATGCATGAACTATCTCAGCCATATATAACCAATTATCAATTAACATTTCAGCTTTAGAGCGGACAAAGTGACCATCTGCGCTTCGATGTTTTGCTTCAAACTTCTCACGAAAACCAATTTCATTTTTACTATTATTTACTGATTCGTCTTGTTCACTATCAGATGACTTACCTTTAACTTGCTCAATAGATTCCTTCAACGATTTTGTATTAAGAAGCGATTCGGGCCATCTCACGTAGGGTATACCCGACTTCTTATCTTCAGCTTGGATAGCGCCGTGTTTTGTACCTTGTTCTGTTGCTAGCCAGCCTTTGAGACCTTTATTAAGCCAGCCTAATTCCGAAAGGATGAAGTTGATTTTATTCGCTGAGACATCGAAGTGTGCCGCTATATTTCTCGCCGTAATGAGCTTCTGATCTCGTACCGAAGCAGTAATGATCTGTACCAATAGATCTTCAGGCCAAACAATATATTTGCCATAGCGCGATGATTCAATATATTCACCACCCTCAGCTTCACCATCGGAAGTTAAAATCCAACGCCCGTCAGAATGTTCAATGAAGCCAGATTCAGAAAGTTGAACAAAGAGATCTTTTGATGTCATGGCTTTATTCTTCGCCAATGCAGAAGTAGAAATTTTTTTCATTAAATTTATATCCTCCTTGATATAGATACTTACTTTTGATGATCTTTATTAATATTGCAAAACGATAACAATTGTTATTAAAAATCATAAGCAACGTAAAACGTGACAAGAATCACAATGCTAATGAAGTCAATATTTTGCATAAACATAGTGCCGCAACCGATAGTCGTTTAACGCAATCATAAACGGCGCGATCTTACGAGTGTCCGATGACTCTAGAGAACAGGGTTAATCGTGTTGCCATAAAAAGATTAATGGATTGGGCTTCCCATCATCTTATTGTTGATTTATCTCCATGAGCACCTATGGGTGCTCCGCCCGCAGGGTGTCCTCCAGGTAGCCCTTCAGGACGGACCGTTTCTCCGTGAAAACATCCAATGAACATGTTTTCACTCGGACTTGCAGCATGGTAGTGATAGCCTCTAATGTCATCAGTTTGACCCCGACATTCATCAAGCGGCCCGGCTTCCTTACCCTCGGGATTTTTCAGTGCATAGATACCATAACCATCGGACGCATAGCCCACTAATAGCGCATGTCCATCGTCACTATTCGATTTATCAGTACATCCAACTGAAGAATGATAGTGATAACCTTGATGCACATTAATGTGTCCACCACAATCATCAAATGCAGCAATCGTATAAGCCCCTAAAATTGCGTCAATCGGGGCTGAGCCCGATAGCTCGGTACCATCTAGCGCAATACCTGCCGTAGGTACTCGACTGGTCTTAGCAGCAGGGATCGGCGTAGTCGGTATCAAAAAAGTACGAGAAAAGCCATCATCAAGATACCATAACTCGCACTCGATACAATTTTGCATATACGCTTCTTCAACATCCGGTTTGGCTGCACCTAAGCAGGCTTCTTTCGTCGCGGTATAACGCACCTTGTGTGTCTGTGTGTCATAAACCAGCCATTTGTCATCACCATAGTACTCACCCAGTTTAAGAATAAACTCACCTGTGATGTCGATTAAATCACCAGCTCCTTCTTTGCTAAACCAAGTGCCGCCTACATCGGCACCATCCGTGATCATTCTCGGACAAAAAGGGCCCGGCGTTCGGCCTGCAGGCGCACCATCAGTAATCAATTGGTAACAAGTCGTTTTTGTGCCACCTGCAGTTTCACAGTCAACAATTTTAGGCTCTTGAGTAAATGCACCCTTCGCAAACATAGATAGATCTAGACCTTTGGCAAGACCTGCTTGTTCTGCTGTGTTGTCGGAAGGGTTATAGCAACCTCCTAAAGCGAGAACACTAAAAGCAATAATACCCATTAATGATCTGTCGCTTAGTAAGTACATTCGTTAACCCCTTTATTTCGACAACTAACACTGCTAATAATGACACATAATCTCCGCATACTATGCTAAATACTCCGAAAATAATTATGACTCACATTGAGTCACGTGAATCCGTGAATACCCCCACTTATTTAACTCATTGTTGCTCAGCGCAAGAATTTATACTATTTAGGCATTCGTTAAAATCAACCTTATTTAAAACACCTTTCTACTTCACGCATTACTGTCATAACTCGATTAGGTGTGAACTTATTAGTATGTGTCCCGATATAAAGCGTTTCGCTGACTTCCTTGGCAAGATGATGCACGTTCACTTTTTCATGCGCTTTAAAAGCACCTACGGCGTAACTCGGTAGCACCGTAAATCCTAACCCCATCCCCACAGGCTCAAGAATAAGGTTAATCTGGTTTGAGAACCCTGTGCGTCTGAATTGGTGACTATTTTGAAATTTAGGGTAATTGACGCTAAGAAGCTGTCCTGCATGATCAGCGCCATCAGGATGATCAATAAATCCCAAAGCCATTAACTGTTCCCAACTAGGCTCCAAAATGCTGGATGGTGTAACTAATAACAATGCTTCTTCTGCTGTTGCTTTAAGGCTCACTTCGCTCATCGTTGATAGGCAGGTCATTATCCCAATATCCACCTTCTGATCGGCAATCTGTCGCTCAACATCACGGTTAGGGGCAAACCGATAATCAATGACAAGTTTCGGGTAACATTTTTGCAAAGCCAATAAATGAGGATAAAGCTTAAGACCAACACTCCCTGGAGAGGCAATTCGCACAACCCCTTCATGACTTGGATCGTGCGTGACGCGCTTTTCAAGATCAGCCAGTGTTAGAAGCAGCTTTTGACCTTCTTGATAAAGACGATTGCCACTATTCGTCAATGAAAACTGCTTACCATCTCTGAACAACAATGGCTGCCCTATAAGTGCTTCAAGCTTTTGAATATGTTGACTGACCCCTGACTGAGTCATATGAAGTTTTTCAGCAGTACGCGTGAAATGACCAATATCAACAAGTGTACAAAAACTCCGTAACCAAACTGGATTAATCATTACGTTTTGTACTCATAAAAATAATAAATGATAATTTTACTTAATAATATAGATTTTGTAACCTTTTCACATCATTCAATAACACGAGACAAAATGATGAACAATACCTACCCACGCAGTTTTTCACACATCGGTATCTCCGTTCCTGATCTAGAGGTTGCCGTTAAATTCTATACCGAAGTGATGGGTTGGTATTTGATTATGAAGCCAACAGAAGTCATCGAAGACGACAGCCCTATCGGTCAAATGTGTACAGATGTCTTTGGCCCTAATTGGGATAAGTTCCGAATTGCGCATCTCTCAACAGGTGACCGCATCGGCGTTGAACTTTTCCAGTTCAAAGGTCAGGTTAATCCTGACGATAATTTCGAATATTGGAAAACCGGTATATTTCATTTTTGCGTTCAAGATCCGGATGTCGAGGGGTTAGCTGATAAAATCGTTGCCGCAGGAGGGAAAAAACGGATGGAGAAACCACGTTATTATTACCCAGGCATCAAACCCTATCGCATGATTTATATGGAAGATCCCTTTGGAAATATCTTAGAAATTTATAGTCACAGTTACGAGCTTATTTATAGTGAAGGTGCATACTGAATATAAAGTTAGAAATTATTTTTTAATCTTACCAAATTAGCTTAGTACTATAGGCAGCAATCTATCCCTGACTTATTCTCCGCCCCTAAATCCATAACGGTTATTGTGAAGCGCGATAATCTCCTTTAGGCCGGTAGAAACCCTTAAGGCTTATAGCTAATATAGGGAATATCGAGCAGTTAACCACTAAGTGATTAGCTGCTTTTTGTTTTCATCGCTTGCTAGCCCTAAATATGTGAATGACGTCTTTAAGGCTACAAGAAATGCTTCGCATCCATGTCCTTTTATGGTTGCTCGGCCATCGTTAAAGCAGTATATCCTCTCTCGACTAACCTGCCTCACCTGCGCCATCGACTTAGTCTTCACAGTCTTGTTCAGCGTGGGTCTTATATGGCTCGTCATCACTAAGAACAGGCGCATGACGCATGTGAACAGCGGTAGCCCCCTCTTCTCTAAACTCGGTGATAATTCTTGCATGATTCTGAGCAACTCTCGCTGCCAACGGCGTTTTTCCGACGACAATAACGCTTATGCCATCTTCTAAGTATTGCACCTCCGTTGTCAGTTGATCATGAAACTCAACCAGTTGGACAAAAGCAGGATCCCACCGACGAACCATGCCGCCACGCCCTACCCGTCTGTGCATGTAACGGAAATGCAACTTAAGCTTGTCAGCAAGCACTTTGTTGCTCGTCGTCGTCGTGGCAGCGTACCCATCTTTACGTAGGGTCACTTCGCGTATCAATTCATCGTGATGCTGGGCAAGATAATGTATATTCTTTTTCTGCTCATCTGGTAACGGCCCCCTTAAGGATTCTTCTGCCAGAACGCTGGTACAGCTTAAGAAGAGGCAAAGAAAAAAGTAGAAGCCAACAAAGCGCTGTAGTTGTTCTATTTTCATGTGTGTTCTCCAATCAAATAATTGTCATCATGTAGATCGGTTTCTCATTAGCCATCCTAGCAGAAATACCCTAAAACCAATAAGTGAATTGATAACTTAATCACGGGATTGAGCTCATGGTTAAATTTATGACCCTCATAAATTCAGCTTCGTCACAAACCCGCCTCCGAAAGCTGGCATACTGTCGTCTTTAAACCTCCAGCTAGAAACAACAAGCAATGGCGCAAGAAAGCACGACACACCATAAAGACAACCCCAAGCCCAAACCTGTGGTGTCATTAACAGATTTATGGCCTTTCCTCAGACCATATCGGGTACAAATGACTATCGCTTTTGTATTGTTATCCTTAGCGTCTATTACCTTATTATTAGTGCCACTAGCTTTTCGTGATTTAATCGATGTCGGTTTTGCTAATAATGATGGCACGGGGCCAACCGTCGATATCGATACCAAATTTGGCGTGCTGTTTGGTTTAGCTGCTTTTTGGGCACTGATGGTGGCATCGCGTTTCTATATGGTTTCGTGGATAGGTGAACGCGTCATGGTAGATTTACGCAGTGCTGTCTATGCCAGCGTACTCAGACAGTCACCACAATTCTTTGAAACGCTACAAACCGGCGAAGTACTTTCCCGATTAACAGGGGATACCACACTGATCCAAACCGTCGTCGGTAGTTCGGCCTCAATGGGCTTACGTAGCTTGTTTCAGTTCACAGGGGGCATGGTAATGCTTGCCGTGACGAGCTTTTATTTATTTTCGATCAATATAGGCTTGATGGTCTGCTTGACCTTTCCCATCATACTTATTGGACGTTCGGTCAAAAAACTCTCACGCGAATCGCAAGATCGTATTGCTGATAGCTCAGCCATGGCCGGTGAAATTTTAAATGCGATGCCAACCGTACAGTCTTATAATCAAGAAAGACGTGAAACTGACCGTTTCACACAGAGTGCCGAGCTCAGTTTTTTAACGGCAATTCGAAGAACCAAAGTCAGGGCGCTACTCACCGCCGTCATCATAACCGCCGTGATGGGTGCGATTATTTTTGTATTATGGCTAGGCGCACGCCAAGTGAGTGAAGGCGTGATGACTGGCGGGGAGCTGGCTTCATTTGTATTATACGCTGCGATGGTCGCTGGTGGCGTCAGCACCCTAGCGCAAGTTTGGGGCGATATGATGCGTGCCGCAGGCGCCACAGAACGTTTACTCGAATTACTGCATACAGAAACAGCAGTCACTGAAATAGCTCAGCCCTTGACCTTGAGTGACGTAACCCGAGCCGACATCCAATTTAGCGATGTGCAGTTTCACTATCCCTCTCGTCCATTAAATGCGGCACTAAACGATATTAACCTGCACATTAATGCTGGGGAAACCATCGCATTAGTGGGGCCCTCAGGGGCTGGGAAAACCACTATTTTTCAGCTCTTGTTACGGTTCTATGATGTACAAAATGGCAGTATCGCAATTAATGGTCAACCTATTAACAACATTAGTTTGCATGACTTACGTCGCTTAATCGCCATCGTCCCGCAAGACCCCATTATCTTTTCTGCCAATGTATTAGAAAATATTCGCTATGGACAACCCGATGCGACAGATGAAGCTGTGATCATCGCTGCCAAAGCCGCACAAGTCGCACAATTTGTGTCGCAGTTGCCGGAGGGCTACAACACCTTCTTAGGTGAACGAGGTACACGGTTATCGGGAGGCCAAAGGCAGCGTATCGCAATTGCACGGGCTATGTTAAAAAACGCACCGATCCTATTATTAGACGAAGCGACCAGTGCGCTCGATGCTGAATCTGAAATACTGGTGCAAGCAGGGCTCAACGCTGCCATGAAAGGCAGGACCACACTTATTATTGCTCACCGATTAGCCACCGTACAGAAGGCTGATAAAATCGTTGTGATGGACAAGGGTGCTATTGTCGAAACAGGTGATGCAGTCGAATTACGTAAAAAAGGCGGTTTATACGCTAGGCTTGCCGAATTGCAGTTTAAAAACTAATCTCAAATTACACGGCGGCTCCGGTGATTACCCCCGCCTTAAGCCGTAAAATAAAAGAGTATTACAACGGCTTTGGCTTTCGTGCGTTAGCATCCGTGTTGTGTAAATTAACACCTTGCTGACAACAGCGTCATAGCCTTAAAACCAACTACCCACAACACAAGCTTGTGTCACAATCGTCACTCCCCTCCTGTCTTCTTACCTTACTGTTGTTCTTCTAATAAAGGCTGTAGATAAGGCAAGATATTTTCCAGCACCAACGGCTGACCTTCTTGATTAGGATGCAATCCATCAGCTTGCATTAAGGTTTTATCCAGCGCGACGCCTTCTAGCATGAAAGGCATATAGGCTAACTGATACTTATTCGCAATCTGTCGGTATAACTTAAAAAACATGTCGGTGTAACGTTTACCATAATTTTGGGGCAGTTGATTGCCTATCAACAGTACCTTTGCATTAGACTGAAGCGCTTGTTCGATCATTTTTTCAAGGTTCTCCGTTGTTTGGTTTAATGGATAACCTCGTAGAGCATCATTTGCGCCGAGCTCTAAAATGACCCAGCGTGGTTTGTACTCTGACAGCAAGGCACCAAACCGGGCGTTTCCCCCTTGAGAGGTTTCACCGCTGACACTGGCATTCACGACTTTAATGTCGGGATTGGATTGAGAGAGTTGGTTTTCGAGTAAACTAACCCACCCCGCCTCTTGTCGTAAGTTGTACGCTGCGCTTAGACTATCTCCCATAACAAGTAATGTTGATGCTGAAACAACATTGGCGAACAACAGACTTAACGTCAAAAATAGCAAAAATTGTCTTTTCAAAAACATAGCAACCTTATTTAGAGTGAAATACCATGGCAGCCAAAACTGCGATTAAAGTAAGTAATTTAACCCATACTGTGACTGCAAACACAGGAAATTTAACGATATTGAAAGATATCAATATGGACATCAAGGAAGGACAGTCTGTTGCAATCGTCGGGGCTTCGGGCTCAGGAAAGTCGACTTTACTCGGTTTGTTAGCAGGATTAGATGTCAACACGTCTGGTGAAATCACACTTTATGACCAGCCTTTCTCTAGCTTAGATGAAGAGCAGCGCGCCTTAATACGCGGACAATACGTTGGTTTTATTTTTCAATCTTTTCATCTACTCCCCAGCCTGCAAGCGATTGAAAATGTCATGCTCCCAGCTGAATTAAAAGGCGATAAACATGCCCGTCAAAACGCCGAAGCATTATTAGATAAAGTTGGCTTATCGCATCGCTTAAGCCATTACCCCAATCAACTGTCTGGTGGTGAGCAACAGCGCGTGGCCATCGCGCGTGCTTTTGCATCCAGCCCCAAAATTCTCTTTGCTGATGAGCCCACTGGCAATCTCGATACCGACAATGGCAATATTATTATTCAACAGCTATTTGACCTAAACCAATCTCAAGGCACCACACTGGTTATGGTCACCCATGATAATGAATTAGCGAAAAAGTGTGACCGTCAGTTAGTGATTTCATCTGGCCACTTGGCAGAAAAAATATGATCCGTTTTGCGTTACGACTGATGATAAGAGACTTACGCAGTGGGGATATTTTGACCTTGCTGTTCGCGTTGATTATTTCTGTTGGCACCGTGACCTCGATTGGCCTATTTATCGATAGACTACAACTCTCCTTTGAGCAACAGTCAGCCAATCTACTGGCGGCTGATAGGCTTATCCGTTCCGATGATGCAATGCCAAAGTATTGGCGAGATAAAGCTAGCGACCTCTCATTACAGCTGGCAGAGAACACCACCTTCAGTACGATGTTATTTGCAGGAGATGCTTTACAACTCAGCCAGTTGAGTGCCGTCACTGACAGTTACCCCTTAAAAGGCGCATATTTGGTAGACGGTAGCTTATTTGGCTCTGGGCACCCTGTCACCACGCCACCACAACAAGGACAAATTTGGTTGTCATCTCGACTTGCCAGCCTATTGAATATCAGTATTGGCGATCAGGTCGACGTCGGTGAAACGACATTAACCGTTGCTAGTTACTTGGTGCGTGATCCGGGCGCAAGTAGTTCCGCTTTTGCTATCTCACCTCGTGCGGTAATGAATAAGGCCGATCTGGCCGCAACACGAGTGATTATTCCTGGTAGCCGAGTGCGTTACAGCCTGTTACTCGCAGGAAACCGGGGCGATCTCGACAGCTATGAAGCATGGGTAACGCCACAGTTCAACGACGGTCAACGCTGGCGGACACCGACACAAAAAGGTGAACGTATCGGTGACACAATCAACAAAGCAGAATCCTTTTTATTACTAGCCGGCACCTTAGCCGTGATCTTGTCTGGCATCGCGATGGCACTGGCTTCTGGACGTTTTGTAAAACGCCATTTAATGCAAGTTGCGGTCTTAAAAACCTTAGGTGCAACGCCAGCAAAGTTGGTGAAGATCTTCTCGATTCAATTTCTCGTACTCTTTGTTCTGGGCGCTGCCATTGGTCTGGCAGCAGGATGGGCAGTACAGGCCCTTATTTCATCATTGCTCTCGGGATTATTGTCGACATCGTTGCCCGAACCTTCAATCAGTCGCTTATGGCTCGGCATTGCAACTGGCTTCATTTCTATGGTGGCATTTTGTTTGCCACTGCTGTTGCGGCTGATCAAAATTTCACCAATGTCGGTATTGCAACCAAGCTTAAAGATAGCGCAAAACACGCTGCTCGTTTATGCCATTGGCTTTATCGGGATGTATGGTTTGATGTGTGTTTATACCCAAGGTTTCTTATTACCCAGCGTGATGACGCTAGCGATTGCCGGTATTGCATTTGTCATTAGCGTATTAGGATGGTTCGTGTTTAAGGTCGGTCGGTCTTTAACCTCGGGGGCAACCAGTGGCTGGCAGATTGGGTTCGCGTCACTTTATCGCAGACTCTTACCCAACCTTTTTCAATTGCTGGTATTCACACTCATCATCATGCTCGGCCTGATCTTAGTCGGCGTGAAATCTAGCTTTATTGCAGATTGGCAAGGTCAATTGCCAGCCGATGCACCTAATCATTACTTATTTAATGTACAAGCTGACCAGATCCCCCAAATTAACGCCGCAGCTGATCAACTCGACGTCCCTAGATCCGATTGGTACCCGATGGTTCGAGGTCGTGTTATTGCGGAAAATGGAACCAGTATCCATGACTTGTACCCCGAAGATATCCGCGAACCAGAAATATATGAACGAGAACTCAACCTTACATGGTCAGATAGTATCGGCAAGGGCAATGTCCTTGTGTCTGGATACTTTTCGGGGGACGGACTATCGATCGAACAACGGGTCGCCCAAGAAGCCAAACTGAATTTGGGCGATAGCTTAACCCTCAATATTGGCGGCAATATCACTACGTTACCTATCACCTCCATTCGGACTGTTGATTGGGGAACGATGCAACCTAATTTCTATCTGATGCTACCCAAAGAAACCTTACAAGCTTACCCCGCTAACTTTGTGAGTAGCCTGTATATTCATGCCGACAACGCTCAAGCTTTTTATACAGCAATGTCTCGATTCCCAACCGTATCCATCCTCAATGTTGGCGATCTTTTAAAACAGATACAAACCATCATAAGTCAATTATCAGAAGCAATTCAGTTGGTCTTATTGTGCATCTTGACCGCCGCCGGCTTGGTCTTACTTGCCAGCGTGCGTTCAACATTAGAGGAGCGACTAGAAGAAGGTGCCTTATTACGCGTTTTAGGTGCGAGTAAAGCTTTAGTCCAACAAGCGCTTTTTGTCGAGTTCAGCGCACTAGGCTTGTTTTCAGGCCTTATTGCCACGATAGGTGCAGAAGCCTGTTTAGCTGGTTTACAGGTATTTGTCTTTAAATCACAGGCCAGTTGGCACCCCTTATTATGGGGCTTAGGCCCTATGATTGGTATCTGTATTATTTCCGCCATCGGACTGTTTGCTAGTAGAATGGTATTAAAAGTACCACCCATGCATTTGCTCCGTGATTTTTAATCTATCGAACAAAGAAGTCATATCCTGCTCACTTCAACCATTTTTCGCACGTCTTGATATTATCGCATCATTGGATTTTTAATTTTCACCCTACTCGCCTAACGTTTTGATGAACAAAAAATGCCGGTACTTTCCACCCTATTTTCAAGCAGTAATATAGTAATTTTATTCTTAATATCAATGACATTACCCCCTCCCATTTCAAAATGATAATTCACAGCGAATGGCTCTTGTTTCATGCTATTTTTTAAGATATTGTTTTATACAGAAACAAAATGTTTCTATTGATCGTTAATGATTTTTTATAAAAGCCAACCTTGGTGTGAACCAAGCTACGGAAAGTCACAGGTCTTTAATCCAATAAAGATGGCTGAACTGCATTTTCAAAAGGAAAATGTGATGAATAAACTTCTTTCCGCTGTCGCTATTGCTACAGCCTTCTTAATTAGCCCTATTGCCAACGCTGCGCTAACAGTCTACAACGCCCCTTCCAATCCATTTTCATTTATGAATAGTGATGGCAACACACTGTCTTTTGAATATTCAGGTGGAACCACAGTGAGTCGAATTGCTGCTGGCGATGACAACCCAAGCGCGCCGATCAGCAACCAAAGCTACAATGCAATCGGTGACGCGATTGAAACCGTTTTTTCACTTCCTGCGAATACTTTTGCTGCCGAGTCCACATTATCTGGCACATTTAAGGGTGATATCAGCGGGTCTTCAGCGACGATTACCAGTACGATTCCGTATGACTACCTCGCCGTCCACTTCGGCAAATATGAAGTATTTTTCCACTTTGCAACATTGGTCACAGCAGGAACGACTTTTGACATTTTTAATGTTGCTGCAACAAAAACAGGTACGGGTGGGAAAGGTGGTGGTCTAAGTAACTTCAGAGTCTATGACTCAGGCTTATCTGAAGTGCCTATCCCCGGCGCACTCTTTTTACTAGCACCAGCATTATTAGGCTTGCTCGGCTTCAGAAAAAGTCTAAAAGCTTAGATTAATCTAGCACAATCTAGCCAAAAAGCCGTCATGATTAACTTCATGACGGCTTTTTGCTTTCCCTCTCTGTACATAGTATCTATGGCCTCAAATACCATGACCGTCGCTTAGGTATACCCTAATTTCAATCGCGCGTCCCGTAAAGCAATTGTCATGAGCCTAATCCGCCCTTGCAAGCAGCAGACTGAGCGAGTTCTAATTAACCTAAACTGTATGAAAAAGTAGCTAAACAACATAATATGTCAGCTCCCAAATCAATCTGATGCTGGGTCTCGCTCGCAACTTTAGGAATTAACATGAAAGAAATTACAGTCAATAGCAATCCAACTGAAGCATTTTTAAAAGAAATGGGGGTTAATTATTGGCCAACTTGGCAAAAAGAAGTCTCTGTCTTTCCATGGGAATTTGTTACAACAGAAACAGCATTTATTTTAGAAGGTGAATGTGAAATGACCCCTGCGGATGGCGGTCCATCTACTACCTTTAAAGCCGGTGATTTCGTAGTTTTCCCGTTAGGTTATAAGGGAACTTGGGAAGTCAAGAAAGCCCTTAAAAAACGCTATAAACATAGCGAAGGCGATATCAAAAAACGCTTCTTCAACCGTTTGACCCGGATAATAAATTTCACTAAATCAATCCTCAAATAATGTTCAGCAACTCGTTCCATCTAAGCTAACGCTGATATCGTCCACACGACCGACAGACGCTCATGTTTTGTCTTCGAATCTAACGCCGCCTTCAGCGCTTCGGAGAACAAGAACCCGAACCGCTGAAGGCATTGTTAACTTATATCATTCACTAAGTGGTTGATTTGATTATACGATCTGACTTAGAGTTGTTTAATTTCTTACCGGATGTATAAAGACTAAGCTTGCGACCGTAATGCCTCCAGGCCCAGATGGTACGGACAAAATTAATGGCCCCCACTGTAACCATGAAATTGGAAAGTGCACACCGTGACCATTATTGATAATACTTATTTCGGCAATCTTGACGATAAAAGCCGCTGCGAGTCCCGCGCCTAAAGCGGTAGCAATCCCCGCCGTCACAACACCTGCAGCCCCTAAAGCGCCAGCAATAATACTTGCTAGTGCGCCGGTTGTTTCGGTACCCGCGATAATATCTTGTGTGAGCTTTTCGTTCATGATGAAATCAACCCCCCACCAATCGACCTTGACTTCCATGTGCTCAGACTCCGCTATGGCAGCATTGGCTGAAACGGATGCCGACGCGCTAGCAATCGACCGCGAGAGGTTACTTATATTGCTGGGCAGTCCACCACCACCCTGCCATTCTTTTACAATTGGAATACCCGCAGATTCAAGGACAGGTAGCGGATTAGCAATAAAGTTTTCATAATCGTTTTGATTAAAACTCTCTTTTAACGTGGTAAATTTTTCTTGATATGACATAGTTAATTCCCTTTATTTTAGAGTGTTACCCTTAGATCTACTCGCATGAACTACGATATAAATAAGGATCCTTTTTCCAAGCTCAGTTCCATGAACTCAAAAATCTGGCATAAGATTACGTGAACCTTAACAATGTGTTTTATGTGGCCTGTCGGCTCATCATACTGATTGATGAGTTGGCCCTTAATCCCTATCTGATCTTCTATGGCATTAATGTCGGTATGGAACGATAGGATACTGTTTTGTAGCGACTACATTGTTATCGCAGTGATAAGGTGTGGCCTGAAGCTGTTGTTTTTGTTGCTACTGTTATTGCTGGTATTTTTGAATAAATCTCCCTGTGTTCAAAAAAGTGAGTCCTGTCTAATTTGTCGTCGTTATCGATAATAGACTGACAATTTCAACGGCTTTGCACAGAATAAAATATTTCATACTTTGCAATAAATAGCAATGACTTTAGGCGCTCTGGGTATTGCCCAAAAACCTCGATTGGTTGCTAAGATTCAGACTGAACTCTGATATACCTTATTGTATCCTTCCTAATGGACCAGTTTGATTTGGCATCTTTATACATGCTTTATTGGGTTAGGCTTGCAAACAAAGCGGGTAATTTTTCTGGTAGTTTTTCGACATTATCGATCACTATATGACGTTGCCCAAAGATGTCTTGAACATAATCATCTGCATGTGGATCCAAGGTGATGCAATAGCTATAAATCCCTTGTTGATCCAGCTCTTTTACCGCTTTGTGCGTATCTTCTATCAACAATCTATCATCATCGACATCGATATCGGAAGGTTCACCATCGGTTAAAACCAACAATAATTTTTTATCGGCTTGTTGCACGTTAAGGTAATGAGCAGCATGACGCAGTGCCGCACCCATTCGCGTCGAGTAAGCAGCTTTTAACCCAGCAATACGACCCTTAACATTATCATCCCAGTGCTCGCTAAAGCCTTTGATATGATGATACCTGACATCGTGTCGCGTATTAGAATGAAAGCCCGCAATAGCAAACTTATCCCCCAATTGTTCGATAGACCATGACAATAAAGACACCGCTTCCTGGCATAACGCGAGAATAGTTTGACTCGCCCCCTTAGGAATATCGTTAATCGATTCTGATAAGTCTACTAGCAACATCACGGCAATATTACGACCATCATGTCGATGACTCATATTGATTCTGGTATCAGGGGTACTCCCACTTTTCAAATCAATCAAAGACCTTAATGCCACATCAAGATCGAGTTCAGCACCTTCTTCTTGATAGCGAACTCGCACATAATGTTGAGGTTTTAATAAGTCTAAAATTTGTTTCAAACGTTTTAATAAAGAACGGTGTTTTAGTAATAAGTTGTCAACATCACTGGCTTCACCTGCAGGGTGAAGTGCTTCATAGACACTCGTCCAATCCGGTCGATAATGCTGAGAATGATAATCCCACTCTGGATAATGACGTGGTGGTAAGCTATGTAGCTCTTCTTGATCAGCTTGAACGGTGGGCTTGTCGTCAAAAGATTCTTCTTCATCTCCTTCTTCAATAAAGATCCATAAATGGCGGTTATCATCACGGTAATTGATTTCCGTATCATCAAAAAAGACATTAGCCAATTGATCACTTTGGCGGCGAGTTTTGGCGACATAAGATAGTGCAATGCCGGCGATCTCTTTGGTACTGGACGCTCCTTCAGCCATCGCTTGATGAAAACGGTCTGTAAAGTCCAATAAATCCACATCGCTATAACCATGATTGGGATCCAATATCGCTCTTGAGAGCATCGCTAAACGGTGACGCAAACAAGACTGTGTTTCGGCATCACACGCCCCCGCTATCGGCTTGGGGTGTAACGCCAAAAAGAGTGACCGTAAACCAGGATAATATTGAATCGCAAGGTGCTCCACCCTAACGTCTTCCATAAACTCGACAGCCATACGTTGAAAAGGGCTGTAATTGTCAGCAATCAATGGACGCGACCAATATTGATGTGCTGCCATATGCGCTAAGGTCGCTCGGTAACGGTCTAGACCCGACACCTTTCCCAAGTCATCATACACATCCGGGATCCGCATCCCTAAAGTATCATAGTAAGGTTGTGGTTTACGTAACTCATCAAACCCTAAAGAATACGGTACTAATTGTGGTTCAGTTTGCCACAGCCCTCGCAAATAAAGGTCCAGCTTCCGCTCATGGTCATAAAATAAAGTACCATGCCGTTCTTTTTGCAACACGGCCATGCTATCAGCCGATTGTAGGCTAAAATAATCGCGTTGCCGTTCTGGGTAATGATTGTAATAACGCACCCCATAATCGACCCAGTTTTTTAACCCCGATAGTGATAGTTGACTGATAAGATAAGGTGTTTTTTGAAGTAGATCAGCAATACTTGGACTCGGAATGGTTTTATGATGACCATGAATTGACCCACTAGTCGCTTCCATCATGTCAACGATGATAGCGATATATTGTTGCAAGGCCGTCACATCACCAAGTCGGCGTGAGACGGCGGCTAATGTTTGCATAAAAGCAGGAATCGCTTTGCCATTGGCAGTCCGTGAAATCTGCCACACCGTTTGAGCAACCAAGTTCAGTACCGGTTCACCTAACTGGCCCGCTATCGTAGGCATATCTTCAAGATAGCTTAATACCGGTTCAACACCTCGGCCTATCATGCAAACCAATGAGGCACCTTCAAGGTAAGCATCGACTCCTTGTGCAGACAGGTAATGTTCTGCCTCACGCATACAATCATCAAAAACAGGCTCAATCTGCTCAAAGCCGCATTTTAGCTTTTCACGATAAGGCGATTGTGAAGGTGTCACCTCAATCATAGTCTGGACGCAGGCCTATACGAAAACAGTATTGATAGCGTGATCTAAAGTGTCACAAATATCTGGATCATCGGTAATGGGCCGAACCAAAGCCATTTTACACGCTGCTTTTGCTTCTACCCCTTCTACCATCAACTTAGCTGCATAGGTTAATAAACGTGTTGAAATGCCTTCGTCCAGTCCATGACCTTTCAAATTACGTGCAGCATGTGCAATCTTCACCAATTGATCGGATAGCGTTGAATCAATACCGGTTTCTTTTTGGAGAATTAACGATTCTGTTTTGGCCTTGGGATAATCGAACTCAAAAGCAGAGAACCGTTGTTTTGTTGATTGCTTGAGGTCTTTCATCAGGCTTTGATAACCTGGGTTATAAGAAATAACTAATTGAAAATCGGGATGTGCATGGATTAACTCCCCTTTTTTATCCAAGGGCAATGTACGACGATGATCCGTTAAGGGGTGAATAACAACCGTGGTATCTTGACGAGCTTCAACCACTTCATCTAGATAACAGATTGCCCCCATTCGAGCAGCTGTTGTCAGCGGTCCATCTAACCAACGGGTACCATTAGCATCTAATAAATAGCGACCGACAAGATCCGAGGCGGTCATATCTTCATTACACGCCACGGTGATAAGCGGTTTGCCTAAATGCCACGCCATATATTCAACAAAGCGCGATTTACCACAGCCCGTCGGGCCTTTGATCATCACCGGTAAACGTGCCGCATAAGCCGCTTGATAAAGTTCAACTTCATCCGCTTGAGGCTGATAAAAAGGTTCATCTTGAATAAAATATTGGCTTATGTCGGTCATGATATTAACTTCTTAATGAGCAAACGAAATACAAGGTTTTAGCGTTCAATCGACGCTGTAATGAGAATTTGCAAGTTATACGCCTCACCTCTTGCAGGGTGACGTTGCCATGAAATCTTTGGGTTGGCTTATTTATGAACAGCCAATTGTTCGCGCCAACCAGGGAAAATCCTATCGGCATCGCCCGGGAAAGATTCAAAGGCACGCGCAAATTCACGATGTTCTTTGGCATATTCAATTGGATCGGCACCCGATTTCCAACATTCAAATGCTTGACGTAAAGAGGTCGCACCCGCTGCGGGACTATCGATATGACCATAAGCGCCCCCACCCGAGGTATTGATCACATTACCATGCCCAAGGTTTTCAAAGAAGCCGGGTAATCGTAATGCATTCATCCCCCCCGAGATAATCGGTGTTGTCGGTTTCATCCCATACCACTCTTGATGATAATAAGGCCCATCGGCACTATCTCGTTCAATCATATAGGCAATGTTACGGTCGTCAGCACCGCCCTCCATCTTACCGTAACCCATGGTACCTACATGGATACCGGAGGCGCCCTGTAGACGTGAAATTTTCGCCAACACAAATGCAGTGTAGCCACGTACCGATGACGGTGATGTGATCGCACCGTGACCTGCGCGGTGATAATGTAAATATTGATTTGGGTAGTTACGACGCGCTGTCGTAATCATCCCAGGGCCACCAACATAACCATCGACTAAGAAAGCCACTTTGTCGGCATCTGATCCAAATGTCTCTAAAATATAATCTGCACGCGCCAACATCTCATAATGATCATCGGCGGTGATATTTGCTGAGAATAATTTCGCTTCTCCGGTTTCATCCTGTGCCCGTTTCATCGCATCGGCAACGAGCGGGATAACCTTTTTCATCGGGCAAAAAACTTGGTTACCTTGCGGCTCATCATTTTTAATAAAGTCACCGCCTAACCAAAATTGATAAGCAGCTTCAGCAAACGGTTCAGGACGCAAACCTAATTTGGGTTTGATGATCGTTCCGGCTATATAGCCACCATTGATTAATGGTCGACCTAGAATACGCCACATATCAGTGATGTCTTTAGAAGGTCCGTCAAATAACTGCAACATGCGAGGCGGGACATAGAAATCTTGGATTTGAGCACATTTGACGTCACCCATCCCTTGATTATTCCCAATGGCAAGCGTCAAGAATGACACAATCATCACCCGACCATCGATCATATTACGGTCAAACAAATCATTAGGATATGCGACTTTCATGATCCCTTTCGCTTCATCAATTTCATAGACCATGGCGTCAACGCCCTTGGTAAAGTCATCGGTTGTTGACACTTCAACGTTAGTACCGGTAGACGATTCTGCCGCAAGATGTGCTGCCGTCTCTAGGTAACCATGGCCATCAGCTGGCGTCATATGATAAACAACAAGGATATGTTCGCCGTTAGCAATTAGCTCATCTTCTTTTAAGCTAAGGTCGGCATACCGTGAGGATTGATCCATGACTGTGTCCCTTTGTGTTTATTAGGTGAGCAAGCGTTGTCATTACGTTAGACAACGCTTCTAAATGACTTAGTTTTATTAGATATCTAGTGTAGGTTACTTTTTATATAAATAAAACTAAGATATTTTGATTATAATAATAAGAAAAACTTATGATATAACGCCATGAATATCACACTCAGACAATTACAAATTTTCGAAGCCGTTGCCCTGCATCTTAGTTATACCCGCGCAGCTAAGGTTTTATATTTGACGCAACCGGCTGTTTCAATGCAAATCAAACAATTAGAGGCAGAATTGGCCCTGTCTCTGTTTGAGCGCATCGGTAAGACATTATTTTTAACCGAAGTTGGGACAGAGTTACTCCACTATGCTCGTCAGATTTCGCAACAACTTATCGAATTACACGATGTGATGGATGAGTTCCGTGGTAGCGAAAAAGGACATTTAACCATTGCCGTCGTTACCACCGCCAATTCCTTTGCTTTAAAACTTTTAGGCGAATTTTACAAACGTTTTTCAGCCACTAAAATTAGTTTAGATATCACCAACAGAGCCAGCTTAATTAAACGCTTAAGTGGCAATAATGTTGACATGGTCATCATGGGCCAACCACCCGAAGGGTTGGATGTTGACGCCACCCCTTTCTTAACAAACCCTTTGGTGGTGATAGCCCCAAAGGATCACCCACTATCGACGACAAAAAAAATTCCGTTATCCATATTACAACAACAAACTTTTATTATGAGAGAACAAGGCTCTGGTACTCGGATCGTGATGGAGCAGTATTTTGGACAGCGTGGTTATAGTATTAACTCTGTCATGGAAATGAGTAGTAATGAAGCCATTAACCGAGCGGTAGAAGCAGGGTTAGGTCTTGGTATCGTCTCGCGCCACACCCTAGAAATGGAGCTGGCACTCGATCAATTGGCTATTTTAGATGTCGATGATTTTCCTATCATGCGTCATTGGTATTTAGTCCATAGAAAAGGTAAGCGTTTCACAGCTTTAGCCTCTGCATTTAAAAAACTTGTCACCGAGGATGCCAGTCAAATTTTATCAAAACAATGCACGTACACGACACCAAAAATGGTTGTCGCAACCGAGTGATTACTGGTTTAAATCGACAATATTACGATAACGATCTAACGCAAACAAATAATCGACCTTCTCAGGCAAGTCACTTAACATATTTTCTGTAACACGCTGAAAATACTCAATAAATACACGCAACTCCGAATCACTCATTAAGCGATGAGACAGGTCAAGCGTGCTTTGTTTGTTCCGTAAACTTTTTTCATGTTGACAACGCCAATCAAAAATACAGTCAAAACTCGGCGCTTTTAACATCACCCAACGGTCAATTAGGTTAAATAAAGCAGGATAAGTCGATAACAATTGTTGATTAACATAATGTCGCCACTGTCCCGTGCTATCTTGCTCTCGTTCCAATCGATTGATCGCTGTGTGTAAATATGCGTCAGCTTGCGGCTGTGCACCTAAACACCAACCCTCAAGAATCACAATATCAACAACAGACACCTTATCCCACTCAGACTCGGGATAACGATCATCGGTGACTTTGTTAAACCGCGGAATAACCACCTCATTTTGTTGGTATTGCAACATTTTCAAGACATCGACCGCTAATCTCACATCATGTGTGCCAGGTACGCCTCGTGTTTGCAATAAGGGGTGTATCTTGGCAGCCAATTGTGCGCGTTCAGCACGCGTGAAATAGAAATCATCCAAAGAAAGTGCCACGGCGTTAAGTTGCTGTTGTGCAAATAATGACACCATTAAGGCCGCCAATGTGCTTTTACCACTGCCTTGGGCACCATTAATGCCAATGATCAAAGGATGTGCAGCATGAGTTTGTTCTATAGCCAGTTTAGCCACCATCGGCACAAACCATTTTTCCGCCTTCATCAAATAGGTTTGCGGCAGTTGATGTTCATGAATAAAGGTCATTAAAGCTTGATTTTGCATTTCAACCCCAAACCTTGCTAATCGTCTACTGACACTTCATAGATCACCCTGTGCTGTTAACTAATAACATACGCTATAAAATCATCGAAGTACAAGCTTAGCCATTTATGCCACTCTGACTTATTAACAAACCAAAAAAACAAAAAGTATCGTAAACACTAGTCCTTAAATAGTGCGATCAGCTACAATGCTTTTAACCTGTACACTTATCGGCCATGATGCACGCCATGAAACTACTGTCTGTCAATGTCTCAAAACCCAAAATAAGGCGTTTTGGATTCAAATTCATCACCACGGCCTTTTTAAAAAAACCGGTTGATGGCAAGGTCGCTATCACCCATGGCAACTTGGCGGGGGACAAGCAAGCCGATCTAATGAATCATGGTGGCGCAGATAAAGCCGTCTATGGCTTTTCGCCCGATCATCATGGGTATTGGAAACAGCAATTGGGTATTGATCATATTGATTTTGGTAAGTTTGGTGAAAACCTCAGCATTAGCGGTCTAGATGAAGCCGAAATTGCGATTGGCGACAGATTGAAGATTAACGATTGTATTCTGGAAGTCAGTCAACCTCGTATTCCATGCTATAAAATTAGCTTTGAATTTAAACACATGCCCATGCTCAATAACTTCATCGCTTATGCCCATACTGGTGTCTATTTCCGGGTGATTAAAACGGGCACGATTGCCGCTAATGATGCGGTCGAAATCATCTATAAACATCCTGCTAATATCACCATCAAAAATCTGTTTCGAGCTTACTTCGATAGCAAATACCCTGACCAAGAAAAAGTCATGCGCGCAGCCGTTGCCATTCCAGAGTTGGCAGAGGCTTGGAAAACTAAAATGGTTGATCGATTGCACCTCATTGATTTATATTACCAACGTCAGAAAAAGAGAAAAACAAGCAACAAATAACCATATATCAATAATTTATACCTGATACATAAAGCAATTTGTTCTAACTCGACCAAGTAGATACTTTCAATTTGTCATCCCTTCACTCTTCTCAATACGACGTTGTCATCATCGGCGCCGGTGCATCCGGTTTATTGTGTGCCAGCACCGCAGCTAAAAAAGGCCGACGTGTGCTCGTTTTAGAACGTGCAAATAAGGTTGGCAAAAAGATATTAATGTCCGGTGGTGGTCGCTGCAATTTCACCAATCAATTTGTTGAGGCCGAAAACTTTCTTTCCCAAAACCCCCACTTCTGCAAAGCCGCGTTAAAGCGCTATAGCCAATGGGATTTTATTAGTATGGTGGAGCGTTACGAAGTTCATTACGAGCAGCGTCGCCACCATCAACTATTTTGCCGTGACTCTGCCAAAGATATTCTCAATATGTTGTTAACAGAATGTCATCAAGCGGGTGTCGACATTAAAACCCATTGCGAAATTGAACAAATTACGGCGTTGGAACACAAAGGCCATTCTGATAAGCACCAACATCAAGATGATCGCTGTCGATATCAAGTCAACTACCTGCATGATAAAACTCACTTCAAACAAACATGTCAATCGCTAGTTATCGCTACCGGCGCCTTGTCTATTCCATCTTTAGGTGGCAGTGGCATCGGTTATGATATTGCACAGCAATTTGGTTTAACCGTCACGCCACGACAAGCAGGCCTCGTGCCCTTTATGTTCAGCGATGATCTGAAGCCAGTCTGTGAACAATTATCAGGCTTAGCATTAGAAGTCACGGTCACCTGTAATAAACAAAGCTTTACTGAGAACATGCTATTCACACACCGTGGACTCAGTGGGCCTGTCATGCTGCAGGTTTCAAATTATTGGCAAGCGGGTGACACCCTTGAGATTGATTTATTACCCAATCTCGATGCCGGCCACTGGCTGGTTGAGTCCAAACAGCAACACCCCAAGAACCTACTCAAAACCATCTTAAACCATCGACTTGCTAAACCGCTTGTCACAGAGTTACAAGCGCGTTGGTGGTCTGATAAAGCACAATCTTCGCTTGCGGCGTTCACCGATAAACAACTCATTGCCATCGGGCAGCAACTCAACCAATGGCAAGTAAAGCCCTCTGCAACTGAAGGTTATCGCACTGCAGAAGTGACGCTAGGCGGTATTGATACCGATGGCATCAGTTCTAAAACCATGGAAGCCAAACAACAAGCTGGTCTTTATTTTATCGGCGAAGTATTAGATGTCACTGGCCACCTGGGCGGTTTTAATTTTCAATGGGCTTGGTCATCCGGTTACAGTGCTGGCTTGTTTGTTTAAAGCCAGCTATAGCGACACACAGTCATGCTAATATAGCCGCCTGAATGTCTCCCAAAACGCGAAGCCTGTTATGTTACGACTAAATGAAATTAAACTCCCGCTCGATCACCCTCCCGAAGCGCTTCAACAAGCTATCGCAGATACGCTCAAGATCGACAAAGAGCAAGTCGTCAATTTCACTATCTTTAAGCGTAGCTACGATGCGCGTAAAAAAAATAAAATCATCTTGATCTATCAAATTGATATCTCACTAGGTCCCGAACAAGAGCAACGGCTGCTAGAACAAAATATCAATACTCACTTTGTCCGGCCCACGCCAGATACCCGCTATCACTTTGTAGCACATGCTGAACCCGACTTTCCCAAACCGCATCAACAACGCCCTATTGTGATTGGTTTTGGCCCTTGCGGCTTATTAGCAGCCCTCGTGCTTGCCCAAATGGGCTTAAAACCTATCGTGTTAGAACGCGGTCAAAACGTCAAGCAACGGACTAAAGACACTTGGGCACTCTGGCGTCAAGGCAAGCTCGATACCGAATCTAATGTGCAATATGGTGAAGGTGGCGCAGGCACCTTCTCAGATGGCAAGCTATACAGCCAAGTGAAAGACAAACGCCATCTAGGGCGTAAAGTACTCCAAGAATTTGTTAAAGCCGGTGCTCCTGAAGAAATCCTTATGGTGAGCAAGCCCCATATTGGCACCTTTAAATTGGTCAAAATGGTCGAAAAAATGCGTGCTGAGATTATTGCGCTTGGTGGTGATATTCGTTTTCAACATAAAGTGGACACCTTACACCGTGAAACAACAGACACGGGGCAAGGCAAAATAAGCAGTTTGACGCTCAGTAATGGTGACACCTTACATAGTGACCATATTATTCTCGCCATCGGACACAGCGCTCGGGATAGCTTTCAAATGCTGCTCGACCAAGGCGTTTATATTGAACCCAAACCGTTTTCTATTGGCTTTCGTATCGAACACCCACAATCAGTCATCGATAAAGCCCGTTTTGGCCAACAGGCTGGCAATGCCATTCTAGGCGCTGCCGATTACCATCTCGTGCATCATTGCCCGAATGGTCGCAGCGTGTACAGCTTTTGCATGTGTCCTGGTGGCACCGTTGTCGCAGCGGCCTCTGAAGAAGGTGGTGTCGTGACCAACGGTATGTCGCAATATTCACGTAACGAACGCAATGCCAATGCAGCCATTGTCGTTGGCATTGATCCTGATCGAGACTACCCGGGGCATCCACTGGCAGGTATCGATCTGCAACGACGTCTAGAAAAAATGGCCTACCAACAAGGCGGTGAAAGTTATCATGCCCCAGCCCAACTAGTCGGTGATTTTCTCGCTAATAAACCCTCTACGACACTGGGCAAAGTTACGCCGTCTTATCAACCCGGCGTCAAACTAGGTGACCTATCGCAAACCATGCCACCTTTTGTGATTAACGCAATCAGAGAAGCTATTCCTGTGTTTGATCGACAAATTGAAGGGTACGCGATGGCCGACGCCGTCTTGACAGGGGTAGAAACACGTACATCTGCCCCGATCAGTATAAAGCGTGATAAAACTTTTCAAAGCATTAACACCCAAGGCTTATATCCTGCAGGAGAAGGCGCTGGCTATGCTGGTGGTATTTTATCTGCCGCCATTGACGGCATCAAAGTGGCTGAGGCCGTTGCACAAAGTCTCTTAGTCAATAACGTCAATAGCTAAACAACTGATACAAAAGGCGCAATAGCCTCCACAACTGACGGTGAAAAACGCCCTTTTGACAGTGCCATTTTCTCTTCATCGCCTGAACGGTATTTGCCGGTTTCGACTAAACACGCCTGCAACCCAGCTTCCAATGCGCCGTTGACATCGGCTTCAACATCATCCCCTATCATTAGCACCTCTTCAGGTTTGCAAGCAACAGAGTGAACAGCAGCCATAAAAAACTCAGCGGCCGGTTTACCCAGAATTTCTGCTTTCCCCCCTGTCGCATACTCTAGTGCCACAATAAAAGGGCCTGCATCAAGAAACAATTTACCACCGCTTTTAAAATACTTGTTTCTCCCTATTCCAATAAGCGGTGCACCGACCATCAATAATTCAAAAGCCTGATTGAGGCTTGCATAGTCAAAACACTCTGCGGCATCCGTGATAACAACCGCATTTGGGCTAGCTGTATCAAAACCAGTAAATTCAGGCTCTAAATCCGGGTGAATTAAACAGTATGGTCTTAAGTTGCTTTCAGTTAAACGTTGTTTGATAGCAGATACAGCCGTGAACAGTTGTGATTTTTCTATCTCAAAGCCCATTTTTTGCAATGTCGTTAAGATTACACTTTCGGGACTCCGTGAGCTGTTTGTTACAAATCTGCAAGGCAGATCCGTTCGCTGCTGTAGTTGTCTAAGCGCCTCGACTGCACCCTTAATGGGCTGATTATCCTCGTAAAGTACACCACTAATATCAAATAAAATCGATTTAATCATCGCAAACTCCTTTTAGCAGCAATAGAAAATTCAACAGTATTGATGGCTTCAATTGACCCCAAAAGACTCGACAAAACGGTATGTTGTTAATCTGATCAGGTTTAACGTACTAAAAACGACAAGTTCGGACTACTTTCAACCGCTTACATCTTATTAAACAATAGACGCTTCAGTTTCATAACGCCACCCCAACCTCATATTCGCTATTCTTGAGTCTAAAACACGCCGCTTATTGCTTATAGCCAAAATTGAACTTGATACAAAATACCATTACACCTAGGTAGGTGTTCGCTGTACTTTAATGGCTATTTCCAATAATCTGTTCTACACTAAAACGATAGCACCACCTCGATTATTTCTTTAATTATCAAGGATGTTAGGCATGATTAAACATAAGACTATGTCGTATCTACTGACTTCTGGCTTATGCCTATTGCTGTTTCTATTGCTAAGTGGTTGCAGTAACCAATTACCCAAAGGACAAGAGATCACTAAATCACCATGGAGTAGTTTCGAAGAAGTTAAACTCGCCTATGATGAAATCACTCTTCATCAAACAACAACCGATGAGCTACTACAGCTTGGCTTTGCCCCCTACAGCACCCCCAATGTTAGAATTTTATCCTACTTGGATATTGTCAAAAGGTTCAGTCCAAATAATTTAGTACGTCCAGAAGTTCTGCCCCCTAGCGTCCGGCATTGTTTATCATCAAGGGAGCAATGTATGGCTTATGAAGCACGCCCTAGCGTTAGCAGAAGCGAACGGGTTGGCGCTTTAATGCCTTAATCGTGATCAGCCATGATATTGCTGTTTATAAAATTTGGAGCGGCACACCCATTATCGATCAAGAACAAGCAAGGCAAAATTCCTTAGGTCCAATTCAAGGATCAATAGGGTCTATTGCTAAAGACGCTGCCGGAATTTAATAAATTCCTATTATCGTTTTGATTAAAAGATCTTGTTAAAGGTGACATCTTTATGAGTCAGTTCTATAATTAACCTATAAATGTATATCCGACTTTAACGGAGGATAAAACAATGAGTATTCCAATCCGAGTCTCAAACTATTTAGACACACATAATATCCATTTTGATACTATCGCACATGAACCTGCCAACAGCACTATCGGTTCAGCCATAGAAGCACACCTATCACCTCGAAACATCGCTAAAGCTGTTGTGCTCGAAGATGATGAAGGCCGCCGTTTAATGGCAATTCTACCTGCTGATCACAAAATAAGTCTCCATAAACTGAGAGATGAAATGCAGGTATTAGATCTACACCTAGTCGATGAACAACGGGTTTACGAGCTTTTCAGTGATTGTGTTCCTGGTGCTGTACCTGCGCTTGCACAAGCATATAACATGAGCTCAATTTATGATGAGGCCTTGAACCATCTACATGATATTTATTTAGAAGCCGGTGATCATGAAACCTTAATTCACCTAAGCAACGAACAATTTAATAAATTAATGCAAGATACTCAGCATAGTCGCTTTAGTGGAGAGATATTTCACTAACAAAACAGGTTTTAAAAAACGACTGGCCATATTCCTGACATCGAGACATTTAGTGATGTCTTTATATGCGACCTCGTCTATCATTTTGTGTCGCTAAAAACTAGAGCCTACCTATCACGCGATTAATACCCCTAAAGCGCTCATAAAATAAGCTATACTCAATTGCTCATTCATAATCTCATCACTGCTAATGATTAGGCTAATTAGCAGCTGTCAGAAATATCCATGTTTTTAGTCTCACTAAATTATTTTAGAGCCATCGCAATAGTATTTATTGTTGCTGGCCACAGCTATAAATTAGTTGGCATTACTCATGATAGCTTATTCCAAAATATCATCTTAAATTTGATTACTGGCGGCACAACACTTTTTGTCTTTATTTCCGGCTTCCTTTTCCACCATATTTTCTCCCTCGCTACCATTACAAAACCTTCTAAAAAAAATAAAATTAAGAATGTACTCATCCCTTATTTAGTGTTATCAATGCCGATAATTTATTGGATTACGTTAAAAGGTGATGGCTGGTGGGGACCTTATTTCAACCCTAACAGCACTGGGGTATCTGACCATTATGTGATACCAACTGTCCAATATCTTTTAAGTGGCAGCCACATGGTCGCTTATTGGTATATACCTTTCATCATCGTCACATTTTCAATGCCCCCCATCCACAGATGGTTCGATCAACAAAACACGTTAATCCAACTTGCAATCATTATCTTTTATCTTGCCATCTCTGCTATCTTACATAGGCCTCTCGACACACTTTATGTATTTCAATCCGTTTTATATTTTTCCCGGTATACCTGATTGGGATTTTCTGTTCGATTCATAAAGCGCAAATATATACCGTCATGAAAGGCCGAGAGCTCTACTTACTAGGGCTAGTCATTTATTTGGCAGCGTATGAGAGCCTAAAAGGCAAGTCGGTAGCTATAAAGCAGCACCATTTATATACAACGGTATCGACTTCATGTTGTTTCAAAAAATAATACTTAGTTTATTTTTTATGGTTTAGCTACATCGCTTTGAGGCGAGGACGGTGAAGCCTCTGGACATCATGGCAGCAACAAGTTTTGGTGTTTTCTTTCTACACGGCTCTTTGTTCTATATTGGCAGTGACATTCTTAATCATCTAGGCGAATACAAACTGGCCGCGTTAAGCTACACCGAGCAGCTGCCACTTTGGATGTTATTTGGCTTGACTACGACCCTATACATTTTGATTAGCGTGCTTGTTGTAACGAGTTTGAAAAAGGTCTTGCCTCAATACAGTCGTTATACAACAGAGTATTAAATGCATGCTAAGCCGATAACATGTATTTTATAGCTTCAGGCAATAGCAAATAGATACGTTAATTATTCATTCTCAAGGAAGTCCTAATAAACTAGCCTGGCTTGTCTGTTGCTTGCTATTAGTCACCACATCTAGCCGCGACAGTCCGTTGCTTAAACCAAGGGTAATTTGACCGTAATACACAAACCACCTGCTTTGGCATTATGCGCAGTAATCGTTCCCTTGTGTAGAGCTATAGCCCGGGCAGCGATCGCCAGACCAAGGCCATAACCCGGTACGTCGCTATTCTGTTCTTGGCCCATACGTACAAACGGTAAAAATAACGAGGCCAATTCACTGTCTTTGACACCGGGCCCTTGATCGCAGACTTCGAGCACAAGTTCATCCTTAACTTGTGTGAGGCTGACGGTTACCGCCCCATGTTCAGCTGTGTAAAACACCGCATTACGAACCATATTTTCAAGCGCGCGCCTTAACAGCTCAATATTGCCTTTAATCGGATACTCGCCATGCGATTCAAAAACCACCCTTTTACCATGCTCATTCGCTTCAAACTGAGCGTCACTGCACACTAGTTCGACCAGCCCCTCCAAATCAAAATAATCTTCAACATGGCGTTCGACCTCAGCTTCTAGTCGTGACAAGGTCAATAGTTCACCCACCAAAGTATCGAGGCGCTCGGTTTCTTTCTCAACCCTTAGCATCATAGCTTCCACTTGTTCGGGCTGTTGCCGGCCTAATGCGACCGCCAGTTGCAATCGCGCCAGTGGCGAACGTAGCTCGTGTGACACATCATTTAATAACCGTTTTTGACCCGCAATCAGTTGTTGGACTTGTTCAGCCATATGGTCAAAATCACGTGCTAAGTCAATAATTTCATCACGGCGGTTCGCCATTTTAGGCATCACCCGACTGTCTAACAGACCTTTTGCAAATTGCTGTGTCGCAGCACGTAAATAGCGCAAAGGGGTCGTGATATACAACGCCAGTCCAACACTAAACACCAAGCTACCGAACAATAAGATCCAAAGAGGCAAGACTGGTATGTTCATTGGAAACAATTTACCTTTTTGCATCGCCGGGTGGCCTCGATGCGGAATAAAAACCAACATCTGTTCGCCCTCGGGCGTGACCACTTGTCTGATTCCAACCTGTTCTGATTCTTTAAGCGATTGATGAACCTGCTTTAATAACAGTTTAGGAACAGGCCTCTCCAAAAAGTCTTTACCTTGTTCATTGATAATGAATACCGGTAATGGGTATTTTTGCTTCATTTCGCGTTTGTTCATAAACCGTTCAAGCCCAGGCAAGCCTCGATGTTGCAATATCTTTGCTACTTGTCTGACATGCTCGGCAGCTTTCGGATGGTCAACAAGTATTTCTAGCTCTGAAATACGCTCTTGTGCGTGTTGCCAAACTAACCAACCGCCAGCCGCACCGGTAATCAACAATGTCAGCCAAAACCCGAGGAAAATTTTCCAGAATAAACGTCCCATCTTAGGCTTTATCAACCAGTTGATAACCTTGACCTCTTACCGTGACAATACGCAACGGTAAGCCATACTGACTTAATTTTTTACGTAAATTACTCATATGCATGTCTATGCTCCGGTCATATTTTTCTAATGAGCGCCCCATCGCACTCTGAGACAGCATTTCTTTGGTCACGATATGACCAACTTGGCGTAATAAAAAATACAACACATTAAACTCTGTACTCGTCAACTCCATAACTCGATTAGCCGCCATCGCTGTACGAGATGACATATCCATTTTCAACTTACCGACCACCAAGGGACTATTGTCAGCCACTAACTCGGTCGACTGTTGACTACGCCTTAACACCGCTCTCACTCTAGCCAGCAGTTCGCGAGGGTTAAATGGTTTAGATAAATAATCATCCGCCCCCATCTCAAGCCCCACAATCCTGTCGACTTCGTCACCTTTCGCCGTCAACATCAATACCGGTACAGCCGAATATCCACGAAGATGGCGCAGTACACCAAAGCCATCTAATCCAGGCATCATCACATCCAGTACTAGGGCATCGTATTGCTGTACTTTGACTTTTTCTAAGGCCGACAAACCATCAAAAACCGCATCCACCTCAAACCCTTCCGAACGTAAATACTCCGCCAACATCGCAGAAAGCTCTTTATCATCGTCAATCAATAATAATTGTGTCATCGCTACTCAAACCTTATCCCTTTACGGCTTGATTCTGACACAGATTGCCACCACTGCCGACCTCTTTACACACCTTTACAAAGCTTTACTTTGTCCTGACACAAAATGACGGTATTTATTGCCATACTAGGTTCCAAGCTAGCAACGAGCTGCTAAGCCAAATTTACTTAACGTCAACGAGGTGTACATATGAAAAAGACAACTAAAATTATCGCGATCTTATTCGCTGGCAGTCTATTTGCTGTCGGTGGCCTTCAAGCTGCAGACCATCATGGTGGTAAACAATGTGGTGAAAAAATGCATATGTTTAAAAAACTGGGACTCAGCGAGACTCAACATGATGCAATAAAAATCATCAAAGAAAGCCAACATGCCAGTAAAATGGCACAGAAAAAACAAATGAAATCCATCCGGGAAGGCATGAAAAACCAAGTCATGTCAGATAACTTTGATATCAGCGAAGTCCGTAAATTAGCACAACAAAAAGCCCAACTCGTTGAAGCGATGACCATGTCAAGTGCACAATCTATGCATCAAATATATCAACAATTAACACCTGATCAACGCACTAAATTTTCAGAAATGAAGGATAAAATGCATCAGAAAAAAATGCAAAAGCATGACAAAAAAGAAAGACACAGCCATTAACCTGACATCTAGCTAACCGAACAGCCGCGACGCTAAGCAAGCGTCGCGGTTTTTTTATAAACGACAGTTAGACTTTAATCTATGACCGGATCACGCATGGTCACAAACTCTTCAGCAGCGGTTGGGTGAATGCCCACCGTGGCATCAAAATCGGCTTTGGTTGCCCCCATTCTCATCGCAACAGCAAAGCCCTGTAAGATTTCCCCCGCATCAGCGCCCACCATGTGCAACCCCACCACACGATCGCTATCGCCGTCGACCAATAACTTCATCATTGACCGTTCAGGGCTACCGCCCAAATTATGCTTCATGGCACGATAATTACTACGGTATTTCACTAACTTCGGATACCTTTCTCTAGCTTGCGCTTCGGTCATGCCAATGGTGCCGATATTCGGCTGACTAAAAACAGTGGTCGCAATATTATTGTAGTTTAACTGACAGGGCTCATCGTTATAGAGGTGGCGAGCTAAGGCCATGCCTTCTTCTATCGCGACCGGGGTCAATGCCATGCCGGCAGTCGCATCGCCGAGCGCGTAAATACTTGGCTCGTTGGTTTGGTATTGTTTATTGACCTCAATATAACCCTGTTCGGACACCGTGACATTGACATTCTCTAAGCCCAGATCCGTCAATTTTGCCTTACGACCTGTGGCATACAATACGGCATCTACAATTAAAGTTTGCCCTGTCGACAAATACACTTTAAGTGCACCATCGGGCATTTTCTCTATTGACGTTACCTCGGTGTTGAACTGTAAATCTACGCCCTTCTTGGTTATCTCAGCTGCTGCCATATTACGTACGTCATGGTCAAAGCCTCGCAGAAACAATTCGCCTCGATACAATTGCGTCACATCGGCACCAAGCCCATTAAAAACCCCAGCAAATTCAACGGCAATATAACCACCACCCACAACAGCTAAGCGCTTAGGGAATTCGGTCAAATCAAAGATTTCATTGGAACTTATCGCATATTCACTGCCTTTAAACTCAGGAATAAATGGCCAGCCGCCGACAGCCAACAGAATACGTTTGGCACTGTATTGTTGCCCGTTCACTTCAACCGTTTGAGCATCGACTAAACGGCCATGGCCACGAATAATGTCAACATTGGCATTATCTAAAAGGACATCATAAATACCATTTAACCGGCTTATCTCAGCTTGTTTATTATCCCGTAGTGTTGCCCAGTCAAATGCGACCGGCGGAGTCTGCCAACCAAAACCTTTCGCATCTTCAAAGTGACTGGCATATTCTGAAGCATAGACATACAGCTTTTTCGGAACACAGCCGACGTTGACACAGGTTCCACCCATATACAGTTCTTCACATATTGCGACTTTGGCACCGAATGATCCCGCTGTCCGACTCGCCCTAACCCCCCCTGATCCCGCCCCAATGACAAACAGATCGTAATCAAAAGCCATTATTTCAACCCAATCAACATCTGGTTGCTGAGATCCGTTAACAAGCGGCGCATTTTGACCACTGCATGGCCATAACCATCCTGCGTAAGGCTATCTGTTAAAGCAAAGTCATAGGCAATAGTTTCATCACTGTCAGTTTTTGTCAGCCAATACCGGCCTGACAACACAACTTGTTGCTGAGCATTGGGATGAAAATGATCTATCTGGACTTTGATCTGATAGGCTTCTTTACCAAACCACTCCGCCGTACCCCTCTCAAAACGAAGCTCAGTACCACTGCGGCGTAAATCTTTCAATAACGCTTTAGGAATCGCTTCAACCAAGGGCTCTGCCCAAACATGATTCAACGCATAATGCATTTCATGATCTGCTAATTGTACGAGTAAACTTGATTGGCGTAAAAACTCACTCAAGTCAACATCACTCACTAACACCAACGGCTTCTGACTGTTAGTGAAATTCGGTGTGCCTACGATGCTGCTACTCGGCCCTGAGTCTAATAAGTAATAATTTAAACTCGGCGCATTACTAGCACATGATGCCAAGAGCATGATTGCACTACATAGTAAGAATAATCGTTTCATTATGGGCCTTTTGTAGGTTCTATCGTCTCGCCCGTTTGGCTACTAAAAATCAGCCCGTTGGGTTTACGTTTAAGGTGTAATAACAGGGGTTTTAAGTCTAATAAAATCGTATCCACTGAACGTAAAGTTTCATGCATTGTTTGTGGTAATTGTGCATCCTTTGTGTTCTCTAATATTTCCTCCAAGATGATAATAGATTGCGTCAATTTCTCCACCATACTGTCTGTTTTCACGAGGACGTTATCTGCATTATTGAGTACCGACTCTAATGGTAGTTTTTGCAACATGGTTAACGTTCTTTTGGTTTCTATCAACGCCGTTTCTGTCTCACTTGCCACTGATTCATATGGCAAGTTATTTAATTTATTGACTAATTCCCCAATCTGAACGCCTACCCGAGACAATTTGTTGGGCATTAAAGGAATGACCGGGTATTGATGAAAATACGTTAAGGGGACTGCCGTATCGGGCTCAAAATACGCTAATTCGATCAATTGACTGCCGGTGACTAAATTACCGGTGACAAGTGAAGCCTTAAGGCCTTTATCTAACCAAACAACCAAATCTTGTTTTAGTTTCTCCACTCCCCCTTTATCATCACTTAAACCCATTCGACCTGGCTCAAGTTCAATTAGTATCGGAATCAATGACGCTTTATCTAACAAATTATTAATTTGTCGATAAGCCAAATCAGTTCGAACCACTTGACCAATTTTCACCCCACGATATTCGACTGGTGCGCCGATCCTAATACCTCTAATCGAGTCTTCGACTAACAGAATATAATTAACCTTATGGGCAAAACGCTCATCTAAAATGGCCTGTTCATCTGGGTAAATCTCAAAATAACCGCGCGATTCAATCCTGTTACCTAAAACTTCATCTATTGGCAATCCAAAGGTGACTCCGCCTCGCACAATAGTTTCTAATGTCCCCGCTTGTAATTTCATCCCGTTCGCAGACAAATCCACTTCTATGCCACTCATCTTCCAAAAGCGTGTATTGCTACGAATCAAAGTGTGATAAGGCGCTTCAATGAAAGCGTTGTAATACATCTTATTTTCATCACTGTTGAAGTATAAATCTTCGATTTTTCCAACATTAAAACCCTGATAAAGAATCGGATCACCAGCGGTAAAACTAAAGTCATGCTCACTACTCAAAGTCACACTTAAACCGGGCGTGCCAGACGGCGTCAATGGCGGCGCCTCAAGTCCTTTAAAGCGATAACGTTCGATCTCGCCGGTACCAGGATACAATTCAATATAAGGTCCAGACAGTAAAGTATGTAATCCAGACACACCTGCGCGCGTGACTTGTGGTGACACCACCCAAAAAGTTGTCGTTTTACGTAACAATGTCTCATACGAGGGAGACGATAGACGCGCCGTGACAATGACCCCATCTAACTTCGGTTTAATATCCACTTTCGTCACTTGGCCGATATCAACATTTAATGACTTAATTTTAGTCGCACCGACTTCAATACCCGATGCCGTTTTAAATTCAATCTTGATCAATGGGCCTTGATTTCGCCAGTTTTGATACACCATCCAACTACCAATAAAAACGGCAAGGATCGGAATTAACCAAATTATCGAGACTGCTTTGGCTGGTTTGATCCGTGCCTTAGTCACTGAACGATTATTCTCCGTCATACACATCCCATATTAACCGTGGATCAAAACTATTTGCCGCCAACATGGTCGCCACGACCATACCAGCAAATGACAATGCTGCTGGCCCAGGGTAAATAGTCATTAAATTACCTAAATGGACCAAACTGACTAAGATCGCAACAACAAAAACATCAATCATCGACCAACGGCCGATAAACTCCGTAATACGGTATAACAACGTCCGTTCACGCATTAACACCGCACTTTTGTTTTGCACCATATAACACAACCAACTGAGCACCAATAACTTCGCTATGGGTACCAATACGCTGGCAATAAAAATAATTAATGCAATCGGATACGAGCCGTGCTCCCATAACACCACGATGCCACTCAAAATCGTATTCGACGACGTTTTGCCTAATAAAGTTGTACTCATAATGGGTAATAAGTTAGCAGGCAAGTACAACACTAACGCGGTGACCAGATAAGCCCATGTTTTTTGAATACTGCTTTCGTAACGCACATGCACCGGCGAATCACAGCGCTCGCAACGTTCATGCGTCATCGCCTGTGTTTTGCCACAGTGATGACACAATAAAAAGCCGCTTCTGGCCGCTGAACCTTGACTAAACTGGCGCTCAGGCAGCACTGTCTTCCACCCATTGCCAGACTTCCACTTTATCTAAATGTAATAACACTAAAGTCATCAACACCGTAAACAGAATGTAAGCCCAAAATGACATGCCTAAGGTAATGGTGGCAAGTGATGCAATCTTCACCAAACTCACCATCGTTCCGATTAAAAAAATCTCAACCATACTCCATGGCGCTAACATTAAGATAAAGCGCAATATTTGCTTACCTTGAGGCGGTAATGTCGAACGATATTTCAACGAGCCTATGACATATAACACACCCATCAAAAAGGCGGCTGGAATAATCAAAATCACCACCAAAATCATCAACGCTAGTAACACTTGTTGTTCATTCGCTAAGACATCGATACTTTGTAACAAGGTGACTTCGCGGCCATGACCGTTTGTACTAAAACTTAAGAACGGATACAAGCTGGACAACAACAAAAAAATTAGCCCCGACAAAGCAAACGCTAAAATACGCTCCATGGCATTGTTATGTTTTTTTGTCAGGACATAATCACAACGAGGACAAACTACAACGTTGCCGGGCTCCAGCTTAGGGTAACTGACAAGCAAGTCACATTCGTGACAAGCAATGGTCTGTTCTCTCGCCTCAGCAGGTATAGTCGTTATAACCATAGACAATCAGTCGATATAGAAAAACAATATACGTTAAGGCTATCATATTCTGCTTTTAAGTCTGAGGAAAAGACAGGCAGAGGGTTCGGCACTAGAGGCAATACCACAGAAGCCATCAAAAAAGGAACGGGCTTGAACAAAACGGTTCAAACTTTTTATAATGACTCTTCACCAAGCCCCCTTCAAACACTTCGGTCGAACAATGATCAAATTGCAGCATCGGGTGCTCGGCAGAAAAGAGCGGAATCCCACCACCCAGTAGAATGGGAATTTTAGAAATAATCAGTTCATCTATCAGGTTTTTTTTGAGAAAGCTTTGTATCGTTTGGCCGCCATCAATATAAAGATTGTGATAACCCGCTTGCTGCAGCTTTTTAACAATGGCGTTTAAATCGCCACTCACCAGTTCCACTTGATCTACCAAGTCCGGTCGAATATCTTTCAAGCTATGACTCAATACAAAGACTTTTTTACTGTAGGGCCACGTCGAAAAAGAAGACACGATGTCGAATGTTTTCCGGCCCATCACAATGGCATCAATACCATCCATAAATTCATGATAGCCGTAATCACTGTCCGTCGGGTTTGGAAAGTGATTCAACCACTCAAGGCTGCCATTCGAGCTTGCGATATAGCCATCTAAACTGGTCGCGATATAAACACTGTTGGTCATGATGCAACCTCATTTTTACCGGTATCGGTGCCGTACAGGGCTAGTAACGACTAAAAACGCTAGTCTGGCCTGCTTTATCGAAAGCTAAAACATCATAGTCTTGTGGCGCTAAGCCTTCCGGCTGCATGCCTGGTGATTTTTGTGGCATGCCCGGAGCCGTCAAACCCAACACCGCCGGTTTGGTGTTTAACAAATGTTTAATGTCCGACGCTGGGACATGGCCTTCAATCACATAACCGTCGACAAACGCAGTATGACAAGAGGCTAATTCAGGTTGTAACCCCGCTTCAATCTTAATGGTATTCATATCGTCTTTATTGTGACTGACGACTTTGAAACCTTCACTCTCAAGGTGCGTTATCCACTTACTGCAACACCCACAGGTAGCAGACTTATACACCGTGACTTCTGGCAAGCTGGTTTCTACAGGTGCTTGCTGTGACATTTTCATTTGCTGTGTCGCTTGAGGCGGTTGTTTGGCTTTAAAAAACATTACACCTGCCGCAGCTGACAGGATAATAAGCGCTAAGACCACATAAATAATGGCTGAACCTTGTTGTTTTAAACGCATTGTATAATGTGATTTCATGACGATCCCTAATTGATATGATGGTGTCTTACGTGCCAGACAAAAACTAATTATAACGAATAAATAGACAACAACGTGAGCACAATAATTCGTTCAAATCAGCAAATTGGTCCACCCAATCACCGTCCATATCAAGTTTAGATCTTAATTCGTAGTCATTACTTCACCTTATTAAAACCGCGCGCCTTCATAAAAAGAGCGCATAGAACATGCCTGTCATAGAAAACTCTGTACACAAAACCGGGGTAAACAACGTTTCTGCGCACAGAGCTCACCTGACTTACACATTAATTACATTTTGATTTCAATACCCGCATACAATGATGCGCCTGCACCGGGATTTAAAATCTGATCCGTATCGGTCGCATTCGTTCTAACGCTATGGGTCGCAATATAATCTTTATCAAAGATATTTTGCGCCTCAACAAACACGCTTAACTTATCATTCTGCCAACCAGTTCTAAGGCCAAATATTGTATAAGAACTCACTGTATAACTATTGCTAAAGTCAGCATAACGTTTACCAACGACATCCATAGTGGGACCGGCATAGAAGCCATTCTCGTGATGATAAATCACCTCACCTTTCAACACATGTTTAGGCGCGCCGGGCAGGTCATTATTTCCAAAAGTGTCATTATCATCAAAACGGAAATGATTAAATGTCACACTCGCCATCGGCGCGATGGAATGTTTGCCACTGTCGCCTAAGGCAATTTTAGAATGAACTAAGGCTTCTACACCGGCATGGATCGTTTTATCCACGTTAGTCGTAATAAATGTGCCAAGTGCTGCTGGATCTTCTTCGGATAAAATCTCATCTTCAAGTTCCGAATAAAACAACGACACATCCCAAGACCAGCTATGGTCTTGTCCAAACGGTTTTGTACCACGTGAGCCTATCTCAGCAACTACACCCTGCATCGCTTCCAACGCCTCAGCATTGGCACCATCCTCTAACTGATACGTTGTTGGTGGCTCATAGAGCCGACTCACGCTAGCAAACAAATCCACCTGTTGATTCAACGCATAAATCGCACCCACGCGTGGGTTAATAGCATGATAGGTATCTTCTACATTTTTGGTTGTTAAACCTGTAGCTGGTGATTTCGATTTCACTTCACGGTCGGCACGCACCGCTTGCGCGCCCAAGATTAAGTTCAGGCTATCGCTAATTTGCCAGCGGTCCATCATAAAGGCTTCAACGTTATAGGCATCATTATCATTAATGACATCTAAGCTCGTTTTCACAGCACCGTTATGGCTATATTGTCCGCCTTTTGAATTCCAATCACTATAATTAACACCAAACAATAAATTATGGTTATCAATCTTATGATGATATTTCACCATCGAACCTGCATTGCGCTGCGTGGTATCAATTAACAATGAAAAAAACGGGCTTTGAACAATAGGGTGAAATAAGTCCTGTTCTTCATAAGATAAACCAAATTCTAACCGTCTGTTCTCATCTATTTCCCATACCGACGTATTGGCAATGCGCACCGTTTTTACATCGACTTGGAAATGGCCATTTTCAGACGACGCATTGGCTTGCTCAGGATCATCCCTCACTTGTTGGCGCGATAAAGAACCCGATAGCTCTTGATCGTTTTCAATATAGGTGGCGTAAAATCGAGTTGAAAAAGCATCATTGATTTTAAAGCCCATATTGGCATAGAGGCCTTGGCGATCAGATTCATTATGGTCACGAAATCCCTCCCAGTTTTTGGTTTCAAACGTCACCAAACCATCAACTTGTTCATTAAACACTTGAGAAGCCGTAAGACGGGTAATTTGTTGACCGTGGCTGCCTACACTCGCATACAGCTCCGCAGGTGCACGATCATAAGCCGTTTGAGTAACGAAGTTAAGCGCGCCACCTAAAGTACTAGCCCCATATTTCATAGCATTAGCACCACGCGCGAACTCGGCATGACTGGCACTTAATGGGTCAATAAGTCGATTATGATTATTACCATCCGCCGACGTCACAGGCAAACCATCTTGTAAGAATTTAACGCCATTTCTATCAAAACCACTGGCATCTAAATTAGAACCACGACTGGTAAAAAACACACCATCATTACCGGTGCTACTTGCAGCCCAAACCCCTGGTACATAACGTAGCATATCTGCGATGCTCGATACGTTGCGTGTTGCTACATCAGCGATATCAATAACCGTCACACCACCTGGCGTCAGCTTTTGCTCGGCACGTGACTCTTCGATACCTATACTTGCGGGGGCAACAGGATTGGTGACCACTTCCAAACTATCTAATTTAACCGCATCCTCAGCGGCTAAGACCGGCATCGTAAAAGCTGAAAACAAACTAACACTGTACATAGCGTGTTGCCAAAATGTACGTTTATGTAAATAAGGGTGAGGCATGCGCATCTCCAGAAATAAGTAGAAAAATATCCAGCGCGTAGCATAGCGAAGTCAATATCCGTAGTTTTAGGTCATTTGCCTCGTTCTCAGGTTAAATCCCTTAAAATTATTCTCATTCTCATTTCCCTTATCATCAGTATCTGGCAGAGCGGGGCCAGCCCCTTTTTAGGATGAACCCAAAGGTTGGAGCCAGCTAACACCGCCTAAGTGTTCTTGCTGATCAAGGTTCCAATGCGCCCGTTCTATTAGATGTTGAGCGGGTCTAGCCGGATGGTACTTCAAAGGACTCGGTAACGATGAAGCCAATAAGGCCAGTTGCATTGGGCTTAAGCGTTTTGCCGACCTGCCAAAATGATATAAGCTCGCAGCCTCTAAGCCGAAAACACCCGGCCCCCACTCAGCCACATTTAAATACACTTCTAGTATCCGTTGCTTACCCCAAGTCAATTCAATCAACAATGTAAACCAAACTTCAAGTCCCTTACGTATCCAGCTGCGCCCCGTCCACAAGTACATATTACGTGCCACTTGTTGACTAATCGTACTAGCACCACGTAGCGGTTGTCCCTTACCTGCCGACGTTACCACACTCATAATGGCCTTAAAATCAAAGCCCGAATGTAGTGGGAACAATTGATCTTCCGAGGTCACGACGGCCAACGCTGCTTGCTTAGGCATCGCCGCCCAGGACAACCAATGCTGTTTCAATTCAAAACCTGCACTCGATCCCAACCAACGGTCAGCCATCACCATCGTAATCGGTGGGTTAAACCAACGGAATGGCAGCACGATGAGTAAACTCAACACAACGAAAGCTAAAACCAGTCGTAAAACTATATTAAGGATAATGAGGCGTAATTTTTTCACATGAGGATCCTAACAGAACTGGCGCTGTAACGGGTTGAATAACAACGTCAGTTCTAATGACTGAATTAACACAATGCTTCAGTATAAATGCCGCGTATTTTTGGCGAGCATCAAAGCCAAAAGTTGAAATCATTGACGGTTGGGATGAAGTAACTTCACGCTTTTAATTAGAGATTCATCGATCAAAACGATGTTTATTCGCTCATTCGAAGCCTATAATCAAAAATAGTTTTGCTAACCCACCCAGAAGGAAACAATGATGACATTAGCTGTATTAACCACTGAACAAGCACCCGAAGAAAGCCAAACGCTACTGAATCAACTACAGAAAAAAATGGGTATGGTGCCCAATTTTCACGCCATGATCGCTGCGTCGCCGCAAGCGTTAAAAGCCTATATGACCTTGCATCAACTCGCGACAGAAACGGCTTTCAACGCAAACGAAGTCACCGTTGTATGGCAAAGTATCAATGTCGAACACGCCTGTCATTATTGCGTACCTGCCCACACAGCAGTCGCTAACAGCATGGGCGTGGACCCAAGCATATCCAATGCGTTAAGAAATGAAACGCCATTGAACGATGTAAAGTTAGAAGCCTTGCGCCAGTTTACGCTGCTCGTTGTCAGAAATCGTGGTCATGTCGCTGAAGCCGACGTAAATGCCTTCAAAGCTGCAGGCTACGGCGATCGTGCTATCACAGACGTAGTCATGATCCTATCGCAAAAAGTCATGAGTAACTATCTTAACCACATGGCTGACACCCCCATCGATGATGCATTTGCACCTTTCGAATGGTCAAAGAAATAAAGTCAGCTAGCCTTTCTTAACCTAAGCCTTCACTACTGGCTTGATGTTAAGACATTCGCCAAACCCGTTCGACGACGGATGTTGATGGAGGATCAATGAGTATCAGAAGCTGATAAAGAAGGACATGGCGACAGACTGCATCGCATATTATCGCACCGTTAATGGTAAAGCTGTCGCCACTGCACGACTGAATCAATCGGACAATAAGGTCTCACTTCGACTATGCTGACTGAGCTTAGCAACTCAGCCAAATATCTCGGATTAAAACAACAGACGCTCAATACCCAAACTTATGGCCAATCGTTTTATCACAAACAGGGGACTTACAAGACTAAACAACGAAACATTTTTAGATGCGGAGATCCCCCCGTCTAAAAATGGCGTCGCGAGTCACTTAATCAGCTGATTGATTAATCCCTAACAGCTCAACATCGAAGATTAAGGTTGAATTAGGTGGGATATCACCAGCCCATTGCTCTCCATACGCTAAACTAGGCGGAATAAAGAAACGGGTTTTCTCCCCCACCACCATCAAAGGCAACCCTTCTCGCCACCCTGCTATCACGCGTTCCAATCCAAAGTTAATCGGCCGATCACGCTGGATAGAACTATCAAACACTGTGCCATCGATCAGACTACCTTCATAGTGCACCGTAACATGGTCAGTCACTTTAGGGTGTACCGTTCCCGTACCCGCTTGCAATACCTGATATTGCAAACCCGATGCGGTGGTCTTGACGTTTGGTTGTGCTTGATTCACTTCCAGATAGGCCATCGCGGCTTGTTTATTGGCCGCTAAATCATCCTCACTCATCGACGGTGTATAGGTCTGAAAAAAGTAGAATCCAATCAACGCAGCCGCAATAATAAAATAGAGATTTTTTGACACACTCATTTTCCCAAAAACAATTAAATACCGTAACGAATAGGGTATCGTAAATAATCATTTTACAAAACTATCTAAAATTGAAAACATCATTTATTACGAAACCCCACAGGCCGTCACTTCAGATTAGCATCTGACATCAGTCAACTTTACTTGCAACGTGCCGTCTTAATTTGATGCGCGTGCGCCCACTGACTAGGATCGGGTTTTCTCCAGTTCTGTGATAACGATGATTTTAATTCTTGTGCACTTGACTCGATTGCCTCAGTTTCTTTCGGCCTAGCACCTGCTCCCACCGCCGTATGATTGCCCTTATACAAAAAATCGATCGCTTTATATTTTAACGACGACAAATTGACAGTTTGCTCCCATGGTAAAACCAAATCATTGCGCCCAAAATGACCATAACTCGCTGTCGCTTGATAAATAGGGTGTAACAAGTTTAGTCTGGTAATGATGCCACTTGGCGTTAAATCAAAAACACTTTCAACTAACTCTTCAAGTACCTCATCCGGCTGTTTGCCCGTACCAAAAGTATTCAAATACAGCGATATCGGTTTCGCAACCCCGATAGCATAAGAAATTTGTACTTCACAACGTGTCGCCAACCCAGTTGCAACAACACTCTTAGCCACTTGCCTTGCAGCATAAGAAGCGGATCGATCTATTTTTGACGGATCTTTTCCAGAAAACGATCCGCCACCATCTCGGGCAAAGCCGCCATAACTATCCACAATCGTTTTTCGGCCGGTCAAACCACAATCTCCCACCGGCCCCCCTGTGACAAATTCGCCATTTGGGTTCACTAGAAACTGCGTTTCAGAGCGAAGCAACTCTTTGGGCAAAACTTGACTAAAGACTTCGTCATGTAACAGTTGTGTCACCTCATCTTGGCGAATATCTGGGGCGTGTTGGGTTGATGTCACCACAGTTTCAATCGCAACCGGTTTGTCATTAACATAACGGATACTGATTTGTGACTTAGCATCAGGACGTAACCAATCAACAACATGGCTATGCCGCAATTGGGCTAGCCGTTTTGTAATCCGATTGGCATAATAAATTGCTGCTGGAATTAAAGTGGGGGTATCAGTGCAAGCATAACCAAATACCAATCCCTGATCACCCGCACCCACCGTCTCGCCAACATGGCTGTCATGACCAACAGCAAGATCAACCGTTTGATGACTCGTATAATCTTGAAAAGTTAATGAGTCTGAAGCAAAACCCAGCGCAGCATCGCAATAACCAATATTGGCAACAACGCGCCGTACCACTGCTTCGTGGTCAATTTTAACTGTGCTAGTGATTTCCCCAGCGATAATGACAGTATTGCCTTTTACTAAGGTCTCGCAAGCAACGTGGCATTGTTTATCTTGGGTGAGATAGGCATCTAAGATAGCATCCGATATTTGATCGGCTATTTTGTCAGGATGCCCTTCGGATACAGATTCAGAAGTAAATACATAACGCGTCATTGGTTTTCTCCACATCCCCATGTGAGTCAAATAAGCACGATGGAGGGGATACAACCAACGTCGCTTTAGCAGGACTTATATACCGCTCGCAAGTTGTTGATTAAATCAGCGGTTAACAATAAGTTACGCCGACAAATCCTATCCGTCAATGTATTGATGAACTTAGCTAGTACACTAAATCCTATGCGAAAAGGTCAGTAGCAATACCGTTATCACTTATATATATTATAGTTTAAGACTGTTTATGGCTTAACAAACACCACAGTATCGTGAGAAACCTGAATACGTCTCATGGCACAATAAGTCGTCTTGATGCGACTAAATTAGCAAGTCATTCTAGGGAGAAAGTCAATGTCTGAGCCCGAGTACCTAGACATACCTTGGCACGCGCATGACAATGAAGCCATCTTCGAGAAGTTAGCTTCATCCACCGACGGCCTGTCTCAACAAGATGCACTGCAACGTTTGCAAAAGTATGGTCCAAACCGCCTTCGACCAGCCAAGAAAAAAGGCCCGCTGGCTCGCTTTCTACTGCAGTTTCACAATGTCCTCATCTATGTACTCATTGGCTCTGGTGTTATCACCGCCCTACTCGGCCACTGGGTAGACAGTGGCGTCATATTTGGTGTCGTCGTGATTAATGCCATTATCGGTTTTATCCAAGAAGGCAAAGCAGAAAAAGCCCTCGATGCCATTCGTAATATGCTGTCTCAACAAGCCATGGTGAAGCGCGAGGGCAAAATGATATCCCTCCCAGCCGAGCAGTTAGTGCCGGGGGATGTGGTTTTTTTACAGCCAGGCGATAAGGTGCCAGCCGATCTGCGCTTGTTTAAGGTCCGTGAACTACGTATCGAAGAAGCGATGCTCACAGGAGAATCGGTGCCAGTGGAAAAGCATACCCAAGCCGTCGAAAAACAAGCAGTCATCGGTGATCGTAAGTGCCTCGCTTTCTCCGGTACGCTGGTCACCTATGGTCAAGGCCAAGGGATCATCGTCTCCTCTGGCGACGACACTGAAATCGGTCGCATTAGTGGTATGCTCGGTCAGGTCAAAACGATGACCACCCCTTTACTGAAACAAATGGCTATCTTTGCTCAGTGGCTCACGATTGCAATCGGCATTATCGCAGTGGCTACCTTTAGTTATGGCGTACTTTTACACGATTATTCTGTCAGCGACATGTTCCTCGCCGCCGTGGGTTTAGCGGTAGCGGGTATTCCTGAAGGACTGCCGGCCATCATGACCATTACCTTAGCCATCGGTGTGCAACGTATGGCCAAGGTACATGCAATCATCCGACGTCTGCCTGCCGTTGAGACCTTAGGGTCAGTTACCGTTATCTGCTCAGATAAAACAGGCACCTTGACCCGTAACGAAATGACAGCACAAGCCGTTGCCACGGATGCTGGCATCTGTGCGGTCAGTGGTGTTGGCTATGCCCCCGTTGGTAGCTTTAACTTGGATGATCAGGTTGTTAATCCTGACGCATTTCCGTTGTTACAGGAAATAGCCAAGGCCTGTTTATTATGCAATGACGCTACATTAAACGAGGTCAACAAGCAATGGCATATGCAAGGAGACCCAACCGAAGGTGCCCTGGTAACACTGGCCTTGAAAACAGGTCTTGATCACGAGCATTGTCGTGCACAATATCCCAGAACTGACGCCATTCCCTTCGAGTCAGAGCACCGCTTCATGGCCACTTTGCACCATGACCACGCTGGTCACGGTTTTATCTATCTCAAGGGCGCACCAGAATTGGTACTTGATATATGCCATCAACAGCGTACACAAGGTGAAGACATTCCCTTAAATAAATCCTATTGGGAAACGTGCATGCAGACACTAGCGAGTCGTGGTCAAAGGCTGTTAGCTATTGCCTTTAAGCCCGCCACTCCTGACCAACAAAGTCTGGTATTTAATGATGTGAATAATGGTTTAACCTTGCTCGGTATTATCGGTATCATCGATCCCCCTCGCGAAGAAGCTACGCAAGCAGTACGAGACTGTCAATCGGCTGGTATACGCGTCAAAATGATCACTGGCGATCATGCTCTCACCGCCAACGCCATCGGTATCCAAATGGGTATTGGTGATGGAGTCACAGTCGTCTCGGGAGCAGATTTAGAGCAGTATAGCGTTACGCAACTCAAGGATGCAGTCCGGCGATCTGATATCTTTGCTCGCGTCTCCCCAGAACAAAAGTTGCAACTTGTCATGGCACTTCAGGCCGATGGAGAGGTCGTTTCCATGACCGGAGATGGGGTCAATGATGCACCCGCACTTAAGCGTGCTGATGTCGGTGTTGCCATGGGGCTTAAAGGGACCGAGGTCGCCAAAGAGGCGGCAGAAATGGTGCTCACAGATGATAACTTTGCCTCTATAGTCCATGCCGTGGAGCAAGGTCGTACCGTTTACGACAACCTGAAAAAATCGATCCTGTTTGTATTACCAACCAATGGAGGTGAAGCACTGATAATTATTGCAGCGATTATCATGGGCCTCCAGCTCCCGATCACCGCTGCCCAGATCCTATGGATCAATATGATCACCGCCGTCACATTAGCATTGACTCTTGCCTTTGAACCTGCAGAACCAAATGTCATGCAACGTCTACCACGAGACCCTAAAGAACCTATCTTGAACAAGTTTCTGATATGGCGCATTAGTTTCGTGTCGCTGATCTTGGTTATCGGTACCTTCGGTTTGTTTGTTTGGGAACGGCAGCACGGCGCCGCTATCGAACTGGCACGGACAGTCGCGGTCAATACACTCGTCATGTTTGAGATATTTTATCTTTTCAGTGCCCGATACTTATTGGCACCCTCACTAAACTACCAAGGCTTGTTCGGCAACCGTTACGTCTTGCACGCCATTGGCTTGCTAATCTTGTTTCAACTCGGTTTCACCTACCTAAGCCCGATGCAAACCTTGTTTGGAACAACGGCCATGAGTGGTCAGGCTTGGTTGCGCGTCATCGTCGTCGCCTCATCAGTGTTATTTTTGGTCGAGTTAGAAAAAATGTGGTTACGAAACCGTGTAAAACAAGGCGAGGAAAGTTCATGAACCCATTGAAAATCAGCTCCTCCCATCTTAACGCACAATACTGCCTACTAAGATATTCGGTGTAACGTAATGCATGTGCTTGTTATCAATTCCGGTAGTTCATCCATCAAGTTTCATCTTTATGACATGGAGCAAGAAAACTTGCTAGTGTCAGGAAAACTAGAATCTATCGGCGAGTCTATCGGCCACAGTGTTTACCTAGACTACAAGACCAATGGTGAGATCATCGAACACAAAGAAGATAGCGCTATTGTCGATCACACAACTGGTCTGAAACACGTCTTTGCTTTTCTGCAACAGCGTTTCTCGATGGGCACGATGAAACCGCTACAAGCTATCGGCCATCGCGTCGTGCATGGCGGTGAGACCTTCCAAACCCCGACCCTCATTAATGCAGATGTGATGACTTCCATCCGTGAAATGATACCGCTAGCACCTTTACACAATCCGGCCAACCTCGCTGGTATTGAAGCCGCACAGCACCTGTTTCCACACTTACCACAGGTCGCAATATTCGATACGGCTTTTTTCCGATCATTACCACCGTATGCCTATCATTATGCGCTACCCAAAGCGTTTTATACGCAACATCATATACGTCGTTATGGTTTTCACGGTATTTCACATCAACACGTAGCAAAACAAGCAGCCGACTACTTGCAACAAGATCTGGCCAACTTAAAAGTCATCACACTACACCTTGGCAATGGCGCCAGTGCAGCAGCGATTCACAAGGGAATTTGTATTGATACTTCCATGGGTATGACACCGCTAGAGGGCCTTGTCATGGGCACGCGCTGTGGTGATATCGACCCTGCTGTTCATTTTTACTTCGCTAGAAGTTTAGGCATGAGCGTTGATGAAATCGAAGCACTGCTTAATCATGATAGCGGTTTGAAAGGCCTTTCAGGTGTCACCGACATGCGTGAAATACATCGTCTCGTGGCACAAGGTGATGTACAAGCAGCATTGGCTATCGATATGTTCTGTTACCGAATAGCTAAATATATCGGCGCTTATTACGTTGCTCTTGGTGGATTGGATGCCTTGATATTTACAGCAAGAATTGGTGAAAACGATGCCATCATTCGTCAAGCCATCTGTAGCCGATTAACGGTATTAGGCATTGATCTTGATCTGGAGCGAAATCAACGAGGCGACGGTGGCACAGTTGATCTTAGTAAAGACAATAGCAAGGTAACGATATTGGTCACACCTAGCGATGAGGAGCTTGAAATCGCCCGTCAGACCTTGTTAGTCATCAATGAAACCAGCTAGACTTAAAGATAAGTTGTTCGCGATTTCCAACCCACTCATCACAGCGCTGTGATAAGTTGGTATCCCAGTAAGGAGGACGCATCATGACACACTCACCGACCGGTAACGTCGATACCCTCGATGCCGAACAATTACACCTAATTGACGCCTATTGGCGTGCCGCGAATTATGTGTCCGTCGGTCAAATCTATCTACTCGATAACCCCTTACTGAAACACCATTTGAAAAAGGAACATGTCAAACCACGGGTGCTGGGTCACTGGGGCACGACACCCGGGCTTAACTTTATTTATGCCCACTGCAACCGAATTATTAAGCAACATGAGCTTGATATGATTTATATTGCCGGCCCCGGTCATGGTGGTCCTAGCTTGGTAGCCAATACTTGGTTAGAAGGCAGCTACAGTGAATATTACTCGAATATCTCCACCGATGCTGATGGCATGAAAAAACTGTTTAAACAATTTTCATTCCCCGGTGGGATCGGTAGCCATGTCACAGCCGAAACACCCGGCTCAATTCATGAAGGCGGTGAACTGGGTTATGCCTTGTCTCATGCCTATGGCGCCGCTTTTGATAACCCTGAGTTGATAGTGTGCTGCGTGATTGGGGATGGCGAGGCAGAAACAGGCCCAATGGCGACGGCCTGGCACGCCAATAAATTTCTCAATCCAGCACAAGATGGTGCCGTATTGCCTATCCTACATTTGAATGGGTATAAAATCGCCAACCCTAGCCTACTTGCTCGTATTGGTCATGACGAACTGGATAAGCTCTTCAGTGGCTACGGTTACAAACCCTATTTCGTCGAAGGTGCTGACCCCAAAGAAATGCATCAAAAAATGGCTACAGCATTGGACTTGATCGTCGCTGAAATTAAAGGGATTCAACATGATGCGCGAGTCAATAACAACCTGAAACGGCCTCGCTGGCCCATGATCATCCTGCGTAGCCCAAAAGGTTGGACAGGTCCGAAGGAGGTCGACGGCAAAAAAGCCGAAGATTATTGGCGCTCTCATCAAGTGCCCTTTGCTGACATTCACGACAAACCCAAACACCTCAAATTACTTGAATCTTGGTTACAAAGTTACCAGCCCGAGGAGTTGTTTGATGACACGGGTTTCCTCAAGGCGGAGTTACGTGCCCTTGCGCCAGTTGGACAACGGCGTATGGGTGCTAACCCCCATGCGCATGGGGGCAAGTTGGCGAGAGATTTAAAACTGCCAGATTTTCGTGACTACGCTGTCGCTGTTGGTAAACCCGGTAATGCAAACGCGGAGTCGACGCGCGTGATGGGACAATTTCTACGCGATGTCATGAAATGCAATATGGACAACCAAAATTTCCGCGTGATGGGCCCAGACGAAACCGCTTCTAACCGCTTAGGGGCCTTATTCGACGTCACTAACCGTGCTTGGATGGCTGACACCTTGCCAGAAGATGACCACCTGTCGCCGGATGGCCGCGTTATGGAAATCTTGTCCGAACATACTTGCCAAGGTTGGTTAGAGGGCTATCTGCTGACCGGCCGCCACGGGGTATTTTCATGCTACGAGGCTTTCATTCATATCGTCGATTCCATGTTCAACCAGCATGCAAAATGGATCAAGGTCAGTAAAGACATTCCTTGGCGTCGCCCTATCCCCTCGCTCAATTATTTGCTGACTTCCCATGTCTGGCGTCAAGACCATAACGGGTTTTCACATCAAGATCCGGGATTTATTGATTTGGTTGTCAATAAGAAAGCTGGCATTATCCGCGTCTATTTAGCACCCGATGCCAATACCCTACTTTACATTACCGATAAGTGCTTGCGCAGCCGTGACTTTATCAATGTCATCGTCGCTGGCAAGCAACCACAACCGCAATGGCTCGATATGGATGCCGCTATTAAGCATTGCAGTGCGGGCATTGGAATTTGGGAATGGGCTAGCAGCGATCATGATGGCGAACCGGATGTTGTGATGGCCTGTGCTGGGGATGTCCCGACGCTTGAAACCTTGGCCGCGATAGATCTGCTACGCCATCATATTCCCGAACTCAAAGTCCGGCTCATTAACGTGGTCGATCTGATGACATTACAACCTCATGAAGAACATCCTCATGGTCTATCTGATGTCGATTTCGACAGCTTGTTCACCACCGACAAACCCATTATTTTTGCTTACCACGGCTATCCTTATCTTATCCACCGACTGTCATACCGTCGTACCAATCACAAAAATCTACACGTTCGCGGCTATAAAGAAGAAGGCACGACTACCACCCCGTTCGATATGGCTGTGATGAATAATTTAGACCGGTTTCATTTGATAAATGATGTCATCGATCGCGTGCCCAACCTAGGTTACAAAGCGGCACATTTAAAACAATTTGTGCGTGATAAACTCATTGAACACAAACAATATATCGCACGCTACGGACAAGATATGCCTGAAATTCGCGATTGGAAATGGCCTTCTTAAACGGTGACGTTAGTTAAGTATGCATAGCAACATCTCGATCGCTTATTTTTCTATGGAAATCGGACTCGAGTCCGCTATTCCGACCTATTCTGGCGGTCTAGGTGTGTTATCGGGTGATACCTTACGCTCTGCTGCTGATGCCAATATCGCGATGGCCGGCATCACCTTGTTATCCCGTAAAGGCTATTTTCGTCAACAATTAGATGACCAAGGACAACAAACTGAACAAGCCGTTAACTGGCCGGTCACTGACTACCTGCTCCCCATAGAAGCACACGCGATTGTAGAACTTGAGAATCGTCTTGTTATCGTGCGGGCATGGCGTTATGACATCAAAGGCAATAGTGGTCACATCGTGCCTGTATTCTTACTTGATACCGACGTAGACGGCAATTCAGATTATGATCGGACACTTACCGACCAGCTTTATGGCGGCGATGACTATTATAGACTGTGCCAAGAAGTCATTCTGGGTATCGGTGGGATTAGAATCTTACGCGCCTTAGGATTTACCAGCATTGAGCGTTATCACATGAATGAGGGTCATTCGAGTTTGCTGGTCTTTGAGTTAATGGCGGAGTTAACCCCACACCAAGTCGGCCGCAAATCTTCCATTGAACAACTGGATACGGTCAGAAAAGCGTGTGTCTTTACCACACACACGCCCGTTGCCGCTGGCCACGACCGCTTCCCTATGTCGTTAGCTTATCGCATCCTCAAACAATGCAACCCCTTTACTGACTGTGCTGAAGAAATTTGCTGCGACAACGAACTCAACCTCACCGATCTCGCACTGTCTGCGAGCTACTACATCAACGGTGTCGCCAAAAAGCACCGTGAAACGTCAAGAAAAATGTTCGAGAATTACCGCATTGATTCCATCACCAATGGCGTCCATGCTTACACTTGGGCTTGCGATGCCATGCGTGACTTATTCGATCAAAAAATTCCAGAATGGCATGAAGACAATGCCACCTTACGTTACGCTATCAGTATGGCACTCGATGATATCTGGCAAGCACATCAACGCGCTAAACGTCAGTTAATTGAGTACGTCAATAAGGTCTGTAATATCGGTATGGATCAAAGCGTCATGACACTCGGCTTTGCGCGGCGTGCAACACCATATAAGCGTGCTCACTTATTGTTTACCGATATTGATCGTCTAAGAGAAATAACAGCGCATTGTGGACCGTTACAGATTATCTTTGCCGGCAAGGCCCATCCTAAAGATGAGCCTGGCAAAGCCTTAATTCGCGAGCTATTTAGGACAAAAGATATCTTAGCCAATGACATCCGCATTGCCTACATTCCAAACTACGATATGGACATCGGCAGGTTGATGACCTCCGGTGTTGACCTCTGGCTCAATACCCCGCTACCGCCCATGGAAGCTTCGGGCACTAGCGGCATGAAAGCCGCCATAAACGGCGTTCCCTCTTTGAGTATTCTTGATGGTTGGTGGGTTGAAGGTTGTATTGAATGTGTGACAGGCTGGGCGATTAGTAGTTCAGACCAACACGCTCCAGATGGCTCTCCAACAAGCAACATTGAATCCGAAATACTCTATTCCAAGCTAGAAAACATCATTATTCCGATGTATTACCAAAACCGAGATGACTACATTAAAATCATGCGCAATGCCATTTCCATTAATGGCTCGTTTTTTAATACCGAACGTATGATCAGTCAGTATGTCACCAAAGCCTATTTCAGATAGCCTATAGTTTGATTATCATTGTTTAAATTACAAGCCTATCCAGACTTCAAAAGGCAAAAGCGCTTTTTAATTAGGGGAATTGATTAAAACAACAAAAATTGTAATGATATGAAACAAACCTTGTGAAGGTCTCAGTGCTCAATGAAGCGTGCTGAAACAAATACCCCCACCAATAGCAATTAACAAAGCGGTCAATACCACTCTGCCACAACGCCGTATTTTTCGTGTCGTTGGGACTAATATTTCATTTCCCGTGCCTTGCTTAATTGATTAGATGACTCAGGATCGCTGTGATATCAAAATTACCCCGTTGGGTAGAATATGGTTCGTTCGTACTTGCCTTTGTTGCCGGCCTCGTTAACGCCATCGGCTTATTGGGCTTTAAACACGAATCAATCTCACATCTATCGGGGACCGCCACCCTCCTTGGCGCCGGTATTGTACGCACGACAGTAGATGATGTTCTTCACTTAGCATGCATTCTCTTGAGTTTCCTCGTCGGAGCGGCTATCTCGGGTTATTTTTTACGCGGTGGATCTTTAAAATTGGGCCGAAACTACAGTGGTCTGCTTTTTTTAGAAGCCTTATTTCTCCTCATTGCTATCTATTGCTTAACCCAAAACGCCGTGCAAGGCCATTATCTTGCTTCCGCCGCTTGTGGCTTACAGAATGCACTCGCAACAACATATAGCGGTGCTATTATCAGAACGACACATGTCACCGGTATCTTCACCGACTTGGGCATTATGCTCGGAGCCAAATTACGCGGCGCCCCCTTTGATAAACGAAAAGCGTTATTGTTTTTACTGATCATCGTTGGCTTCGTTTTAGGCGGTACTTCGGGGGCTTATTTATTTATTTTCATGCAATTTCAAGCCCTTTATGTCCCCGCTGCTATCTGTATCTTATTGGCATTGTCCTATTCCATTTATAGTACTCAAATCGCTACTTAAATAGCTTAAGTCTCCGCCGCCGTTTTAGCTTAAACTGCTGTTATCAATTCGCAATATGGCTTTATCCTAGGTAAAATCAGCGCTTTCTTTGACTCGAGTTTCAAAATGGCCCAGTACGTATATAGCATGAATCGCGTTGGCAAGATTGTGCCGCCAAAACGTGAAATTTTAAAAGACATTTCACTGTCCTTTTTCCCCGGTGCAAAAATTGGTGTGCTAGGTTTAAATGGATCGGGTAAATCAACCTTACTCAAAATTATGGCGGGGCTAGATGCTGACTATATCGGTGAAGCCGTGCCAATGCCGAATATTAAGGTCGGATACCTACCTCAAGAACCCGAGTTAGATGATGCCAAAACGGTTCGACAAGTGGTGGAAGAATCGGTAGCCGATGTCAAACAAGCGATGGAAGATTTAGAGGCTATCTACACCGCCTATTCTGAACCCGACGCCGATTTTGATGCCTTGGCAACCAAACAGGCCGAGTTAGAAAACCTGATCCAAGCGAAAGATGGTCATAACCTAGACAATGCCCTTGAACGTGCCGCCGATGCCTTGCGCCTACCGCCATGGGATACCAATGTCGCCGTCCTCTCTGGTGGTGAGCGACGCCGTGTCGCTTTGTGTCGCTTATTGCTCGACAACCCTGATATGTTATTGCTGGATGAGCCTACGAATCATCTTGATGCAGAATCCATTGCTTGGATCGAGCGTTTCTTACAAGACTTTCCCGGTACGGTTGTCGCCATTACCCATGATCGATACTTCTTAGATAATGCCGCAGGATGGATTTTAGAATTAGATCGCGGTCGAGGTATCCCCTATGAAGGGAATTATTCGGCTTGGTTAGAACAAAAAGATGCCCGTTTGCAACAAGAAGCCAAAGCAGAAGCCTCGCACAATAAAGCCATTAAAGCCGAGTTAGAATGGGTACGCCAAGGCGCTAAAGGCCGCCAAGCCAAATCAAAATCACGCTTAAAGTCATTTGAAGAAATGAATTCACGTGAATTCCAAAAACGTAATGAAACCCAAGAAATCTACATCCCACCTGGGCCACGTCTTGGTGATAAAGTAATCGAAATTAACAATGTCACTAAATCGTATGGTGATAAGTTATTGCTTGAAAACCTAAGCTTAGCTATCCCTGCTGGTGCGATTGTTGGCATTATCGGCCCTAATGGCGCGGGTAAATCAACCCTCTTTCGAATGATAGCGGGCGAAGAACAGCCTGACTCTGGGTCAATAGAGTTAGGTAGCTCGGTGCAATTAGCCTATGTCAATCAGTCTCGTGAACTTGATGGCAAGAATACCGTCTTTGAAGAAATCTCAGAAGGCAATGACATTATTACCGTCGGTACCTATCAGACCCCGGCTCGTGCCTATTGTGGCCGTTTCAACTTTAAAGGCTCAGACCAACAAAAATTCGTCAAAGATCTATCGGGCGGTGAACGTAATCGTCTCCACATGGCCAAGCTCTTAAAAGAAGGTGGCAATGTCTTACTACTCGATGAACCCACTAATGATCTTGATATTGAGACCTTACGTGCACTCGAAGAAGCGATTTTAGCTTTTCCGGGTTCAGCCGTTGTTATTTCGCATGACCGTTGGTTCTTAGATCGGGTTTGTACTCATATGATTGCTTATGAAGGTGATTCTAACGTTGTCTTCTTTGAAGGCAATTACACCGAATATGCTGAAGACTATCGACAACGTTTTGGTAAAGACCACCAGCCTGAACGTATCAAATATCGCAAAATGAGTTAACACGCTGCGTATAATCAACACAAGCAAATCGGGAAAACATTCCCTGACCAATAGAGGCGAAAAGAACAAATGAAAATAACCGATATGACAGAGCGCGATCAAACTGCCCTTCATGCCGTTTTAGAGGCAACAAAAGCCATCGATGGCATTAGTCCAAACCTTGCTATTTTGGAAGAAAACGACAACCCGCTTGAGATTGTACGATACGCCTACCTACGAACATGTCGGATCTACGAAGTCGAGCCACAAAACGACCTACTCGGCCAAGACCTTGCTACCAAAGAAAGCGTAGATGATGGCTTGTTTGCCCATCTCGCTGAAGAGTTTGATCCCAATGACATTAAATAACAGCACAAACAAATAGTAAAAAAGGACTAAACCAGTGCTGGTTTAGTCCTTTTTATTTTCAATGACAAAACGAAAATAAATTGAGTCAGCTTGTTGGTCCCAATAGGCCAATACCCAAACAATTTACGGGCTTACTTAAAGCTCCAACTATCAACTGCATCACGAAATTGATCTTTAGAAATTATTCTTGCGTGTGGTCCATTTGCAGCTGAATCGTTTGGATCATCTTCCACGTAATTGATTTCAATAATGTCCATATGCGTCACTGCACCACACACACCGGCATACACAATGACATAATTTTGCCCAGGAATAGTAAAGTTATTTGCTTGGGGTGAATCTAACCAGCGCACAGTGTTCCCCTCCACTTCAAAAACCGGGAAATCTGATTTTGTCTCACCAGCAGCAGTATCTAGTCCTCCCCAATCCAAACCATCCCAATCATTTGCTGGAGAATCATCATGGAACTCAATAGTCGGTTTTGTGCTAGAAGCCCCAAACGCACCGCTTATCATTTGCCCATAGAATGCTTCTACTAGCGAATCAAACTCGACGACCACTTCATATTTATAAAAAGCCGTTTCATAGAGCCCAGCGGATTTATAAATGCCCCCCAATGTCGTGTTGCCACCATTGAGTTCTGGTATACCAGATGTCCCATCCATACGCTTACCCTGATTAAAAGATAAATTACCTGAAATAGCGCCTGTCAGGTTTACAGTTAGGCTTTTTACTCGTGAGAGACACGCATGATCAATCTGCCAAAATTCTTTATCAAAAAACTGGTTATTAAATTCGCGACTATCCAACTGCCACGTATTCCAAACCGATTCCGTTCGCCCAGACTGTTTATCTAACGCAGTTAAAGGATAATCCTCAAATGGATACCACTGGTAAGGAGGCTTAGGATTAGATAGCGTGAGCGGCGTTGTAGGCTTTGGTTGCACGTCATGTTTACAAGACACCAAGGCTAAAGACAGGAATATCGCCAATAACAAATAAAGGGAGTATTTAATATGCGGCATATCATTCTCCTTTTGATGCTTAACATTATCCTATCTACAGTCTACTCTAACTCAAACTAGATCCTTAAATCGAACGGATTAAATCTCGCAAAATTCGCTGACCATTAGCAAAACCATGAATACCAAAAAGGGGATTAGCCTATACTGGCTAATCCCCTTTTATTTTTGAAACGGGCCATTTACTATTCAGCTTATAATAACGTCCACACTTTAAACCTTCAGGCTCACTACCGTGACCACACGCCCTCGGCATCGCAATCAGCAAACACCCTCTTCTCGCAAAGGCCTGCACCCCAGAAATATTCATCGATCGGGTTATGACTTTCCAGCGCTTATCCACAGCTACCCAATGCTTTCACCTTATGTCAAAACAAACGAGCACGGTAAACTATCCATCGACTTTGCCAATCCACTCGCCGTCACCGCACTCAATACCGCATTGTTAAAACATCACTACAACATCGTAGATTGGTCTATTCCTGAGGGCGCGCTTTGCCCACCCATCCCCGGCAGAGTTGACTACATCCATCACATTGCCGAACTACTCGGCATTGATGCTCCAAAGACAAAGGCATCCTTAGCTAAATCAAATATCAAACTACTCGATATCGGCACTGGGGCTAATGGCATCTACCCAATATTAGCCAGCCAACTATACGGTTGGCACTGTGTAGGCAGCGATATTAATCCGCAATCTTTGGATAATATCGCCACCATCATCGCCAATAACCCAGCCATCAAAGACACGTTTGAAATACGTTTACAAACCGATAAAAATCACATATTCAAAGGCATCATTCAAACAGACGACTATTTTGATGTCACCGTCTGTAACCCACCCTTCCATGCTTCACTCGAAGAAGCGCTCAAAGGCAGCCAACGCAAAGTCGCCAACCTAGCGCGCAACCGGGGTGAGCAGGCAAATAGAACATTAGACTCAAAAAAACCAGCTTCCCCCACCCTCAATTTCGGAGGCATAGCAGCAGAACTTTGGTGTAATGGTGGCGAACGACTATTCCTAAAAAAAATGATCAAAGAAAGTCAGGATTTCGCCACCCAATGTCGCTGGTTCTCCAGTCTCGTATCAAAAAGAGACAATATCAAACCTGCGATAAAACAACTTCGTAAGTTGGGCGCGACGGATATACACGAAATAACGATGGCACAAGGTAATAAAATCACGCGCGTGTTAGCTTGGACTTATCATGAATGAATTATTTGGTAAACTCATTAAATAGCGCTGTCCCTTTTCCTTTGTTTAACCCTTTTGCCTCGTCAACTAAGAAAACTAAATATTATGCTTAAAATCTTACTCTTAGACTGGTCACGTGCTCAAATAACCGCAAAACACGTTCGCCAAGCCGTATTTATCAACGAACAAAACGTACCAGAAGAAGACGAATGGGGACATGGTGACGAAGACGCATTACACCTTGTCGCTTCACTCGATGGCAATCCCATTGCCACCGCCAGATTATCCGCTGATGGCACGATTGGACGAATGGCGGTGTTAAAAAGCTTTCGAAACCAAGGCACAGGCTCGGCCATGATGGCGCAGTTAATTAAAACCGCTAGACAAAATAGGTTTAGAGTTTTAAAACTCAATGCCCAACGGACAGCAGAAGGCTTCTATGCCAAGCACGGCTTCGTCGCCTATGGTGATGAATTTATTGATGCAGGCATTGCTCATATCGCCATGCAACGCGATCTGTATTAACAATATCAAGGGCAAGGATCGACGCAACCTTATCTATCCGCGGCCCATGCCATCTCTTCACCTTACCTTAATGCATTGCGTTAAAATTTGATTCTTATTGTTAAGAAATGATGATTTATGGAATATGAGTTTCAACGAAACACCTTAACTGGTGACTTACATGCTGATTTTAGTCAGGGCCAAGAAGTGTTAGGTTTTTGGTTTGTCGAGGAATTAGGCGACAGTGCCGAAAAATATGATGCGATCTGCCAAAACATTGCTAAATTACAATCTAATGACTTGAAACACTGGCATCTCTCGGGTAAGACATTGTCAATTGAACTCGATGCTGAAGAAGTGAGAGTTTTTGCCAATGATCTTGAAAATGACGAAGACATTGAGCTTGAAGAAACGATGTCTCTCTACAATGACGAATCAGAAGCTTTCTGTGGCTTAGCTGATTTCCAGCTTGCATTAGAGAGTTGGCGTGTCTTTATAGATGATGGCTATTAAGTCAACTTAGTCCGCAAAATTGATTGATTAAAAGCTACCGTATGACCCAATTAAAATACCTATCTGGTTACCCAGAGCATGTGAAGTCTCAAGTACAGTCTCTCATCGCAGATCAAAAACTTGGTGACTATTTATTAAATAAATATCCTGAGACCCATAAGATTAAATCCAATAAAGCCTTGTATGGCTACGTTATTGATTTAAAAAATCAATTTATCCGTCAATCTAGCTCGCTGAGCAAAGTCATTTATGATGATAAGCTTGATGTGCTCCATCAGGCACTCGGTTTACATACTTTTGTGTCTAGAGTTCAAGGTGGTAAATTAAAAGCCAAAAATGAAATCCGTATTGGCTCGGTGTTTAAACAGGCACCTAATGAATTTTTAAATATGATCGTCGTCCATGAGCTAGCCCATTTAAAAGAGAAAGAACACAATAAAGCCTTTTATAAATTATGCATACATATGAAACCGGACTATCATCAGTTAGAATTTGATATGCGCCTGTACCTGACTTATCTAGAACGTTTTGGGCAATTGTATTCATAATCTACCTATTCGCGCCTATTTTCTTAGCAGAGAACCAATGAAAAAGCCTCAAGTACAGCTCGGTTTAGTCAACCCTAAAAGCCCAGATAATGTCGGCTCTGTGTTACGAGCGGCCGGCAATTATGGTGTCGATAAGGTCTTTTATACCGGTGACCGTTATCCGCGCGCAATTGAGCGGAGAGCAAGGATGGTCGATATGCGTCGTAAAGTGAGTGAAGACGTGTTGATAACGCAACAGGATTGTCTGATAGGTGTTGTCACTGACAATATGAAAATTGTCTGCGTTGAGTTTGCGTTAAATGCCATTCCCTTACCAGACTATAGTCACCCTGAAAATGCCCTGTATATTTTCGGGCCTGAGGATGGTTCTATCGATCAAGCGATTATCGATCAGGCAGATGATGTGGTTTATGTGCCAACCATAGGCTGTATGAACTTATCAGCTTCGGTCAATGTGCTGCTTTATGACCGCCTGCTAAAAACGGGTAATTACGATGCAGGTAATACACTCATTCGCGACAACAGAGATACCAATAATCGTTTAAAAGTCTTGTAACACTCAGTTTCAACCTTGGCAGTTGTCAAATAACTCAACAGCAATCATAAAAGCCAGCAGAAGCGGATTTATTAATAATGGCGGCGGGCATCGAACACGCGTCCGCATGACCTCTGCTTTCAGGTCTACATGCTTATTTCATCTATTATTTTAACGATAAGACCGATGAGCAGGTAAAACACGTCGAGACTTGCTAAGATTCTCATCCATCAACGTCAAGCACATTTCAGGCTTTGCTTGTGGGAATCAATAGGGTCGACTCGTTTGAACTCAATGCCAGCTCTGAGTTCTTAGCTATCATCTTTTCTACTCATGGCACTCAACCTTGCTATAAGCAGCAACGTGATGACAATCCACCCGAAAGGATACGGGAAATATCCGCTAAAGAATGCTAAGAATGTTGCTATCAGTAGCGTAACCAGCAACGTTGTAAGCCAATCTATTTTAATAATTGTCTCCCAAAATAACTGTTTGTTTTGGATATTAAGCTTTAAAAGACTACTTAATTGAATTTAACATTTTTAATAAGGCATCTAAACGCAGTTGTGGATGTCTCATTTCAAGTATTTCTTGTTTTATTTTTGCTGGCATACCGAATAAGCCGTTTACCATAAAACTAAATTCTACTGCTGACAGATTTTGCCATTTATCACTCGCCATCATTTTTCGGAACTTGTCATTGCCATGGCCAAGAGCCAATAAACGCTGCATCACCTTTTCATGGGTTTGCTTTAAATTGATTAAGTCATCAACCTCAAGCGGTTCATCTTCATACAACTCGCAAGCCCATATATTAAAAGGTAATAGTTGTCGTACTTGTTTTAACATTAGTCGTGTTTCAAAATGAACGATGATGCCTCTACGACCATCATCCAATTCCTCAAATAGCTCTACTTTACCAGCAGAAAAAACATCACAGGGCTTATAAGTAGCTTGATTACTGTTAATGGCCTCTTCTGGTGTTTGTTGTCGTTTAATCTCACAAATGACTCCTTGGGTATGACAAACACCCATCATCACATCGTTATCGATGCAATATTTCACCATTTCTCGATAACGCGGCTCAAACACATGCAACGGGGTGGGAACACCGGGGAAATTAACTGACTTAGGTATCGGAAAAAGTGCAACTTCAATCATAAGGTTAAATACTTCTGTTTGAATCGCTGTCAAAAACGAATATTGTTCCAGTCACCAACCATCATACCCTCGTTTCTCATGCAATCTGCTGAAATAAGAATTCATTCTCAATAAATGAGTATAAAAAAACCACCCGAAGGTGGTTTTTTTAATGTGGCGGGGTCAATCTAATTATCTCTTTAAACAACTATATAACTATAAATTAAAACCTAATTATCTTTAGTTACCCCTAAAGTTACCCCCAACCATACGGCGCTTAAGCTATAAATCCTCTAACACACGATTTATCAATTACCGGTAAACAATTCCAGTCAAAAGCTTTATTTTGGAGAGGTAAAAATCTGTTTATGACAACGGTCAAGTAATTGTCATCCTGTAGAGTTTTGCCCCCTACCCAATGTCAGCTGTAGCGGTTAAGGTTTAACCTGATAGTCTACTTAGTGCTGTGGGTTCAACTGGTCAACGCAACATTTAATCTCTAAATTATAGAGAGGAGGATGTTGAAAATGAATTATCGGAAAAGACTTCGTCACACCGATGAGCAGAAAGCCATAATGTGGGA